>JAYEOJ010000579.1:0-1983 GCA_034722835.1 Bacteroidota bacterium
CAAGGATTCGGGGTTGAAGTCGAAGCAGAGGAAACAGTATACGAATATGAACCGGCTGACAACGGTGCGGGGCCTATGTGGTGTCATGGCAACACCTGTATCGTACGATTCGGAGATCATGTAGTTGTATCGGGACTGGAGACGCTCGAAGACATAAAGCCGCTGCACAATACGCGGTGGATGTTATTTGAACGCACGGATAAGGGTTGGGAGATGTTGTTAAAGGATGAGAATGGCCGCACACGTGAACCCTCTCCCCTGGGACTAATAAACGAAGGGAAGATTCTCCTTTCAGTGAATCCTACACTCACTGAACCAGGCATCTATAACGGTCCGGCTGAACCTCAAATTTTGCAATTTGATGCAGAGGAAATTCGTGGAACCTATGATACCCTGATGCCTGATTGGGAGGGTGATCCGGAATTTACAGAACATTCCTACAGGAGTTTTGCAGTGGATGGACCGCGTAATGAGTTGATCCTTTTCCAGAATATCGGGTATAATTATGCAGAATGGTCTTTTCGTGATGGTGATGGGAAATGGGAGAGTCAGGGCAAACTGCATTGGCCATGGGAAGATAATTATGAGGTACCCCGGGCTGTTCGTATTTGTTATCCGGTGGTTCAACTCGAGGAGCGGGAAGTTCATTTTTTAGGGGTCAGCGATATCATTGAGCCCAACAAAATCTGGAAGGAATTCAAATTTGAACTGACCGGAATAAAGTGGGATTACGATTTCCGCAGGTTGTTTTACACATCTTCAAGGGATATTGTTACCGAACCATTTCAGGATTGGGTGGAAGTGGCCAGCCGGGAAAAGACCGGGGGCCATATTTTTCCTTGTGATCTATGGTTGGCGCCGGATGGTTTGGTGCACATACTTTGGACAGAACGAGCCCTGGATGAAAGATTACACGAAGAATTTTTCCCCAATGAAAAACAGAGTCATGCCCTTAACTACGCCATCATACACGATGGAGAGGTCATTTTTCGTCAGCCCATTATGTTGAGTGAACAGGAGGATGAGCTCCAACCCGGGCGAGGGAGGTTTCAGATTACCCCCGAAAATCGCCTGTTCATCATTTATTATGTGCATAGCAAAAGCAATGAATTGAAGGAGAACAGAATAGTTGAGGTATTGGCGGATCATAGCCTTAGTGCACCAGTGAAGGTAGATTTGCTAAAAGCTTTCAGTAATTTTTTTACAGCAACTGTCCGCGGTGGTTCAGCTCCTTCCGACATTATAGACGTTTATGGAATGGATGATAAAAATGAGATGCGGTATGCACGCATTAAGATATTGCCCTTGTGAAGCGAATCATTAAGATCCTGCTCAGCGGGTTAGGCCTGGTGATCCTGGCATGTTTGCTGTTTGCAGGTATGCTCTGGATCAGGTACAGGCATATTGTCAATGCCGAACCCCGGTTGAGCTCAGATGCTGCACAACCCGTTCTGCCACTGATAAAGGATGTAAATCCATTTATTGGCACCGGGGGCTATCCCTGGGTTTGCGGACATAATTTTCCGGGAGCAGCACTCCCCTTTGGGATGGTACGGTTGAGTCCCGAAACGATCTCTTTCCTCACAAAGCGAGGGGCCAGAAATACTTCCGGTTATTATTATGGTGACAACAGAGTAAGCGGATTCAGCCATACCAGGCTGAGCGGTACCGGTGCCACCGACGGGGGGCATTTTCTGGTTATTCCCGCCACCCGGCCTGTATCAGAAAATGACAAGGTGAAGAGACGTGGCTACCGTTTTTCTCACCGTGATGAAGTGGCCTTCCCGGGCTACTATGCATTGCGGTTACCAGGAGAGGATATTTTTGCTGAGCTTACCGCCACCGAAAGGGTAGGGGTTCACCGATATACTTTTCCGGAAGGATCGGAGCCACATCTGTATATTGATGTCAGTAATGCACTGGGGGATGCAGAGAGCACAGAGGCTACAGTAAGAATCCTGCCTGATCGGCAGGAGGTGGAGG
>JAYEOJ010000580.1:0-1979 GCA_034722835.1 Bacteroidota bacterium
GCAGTAAAATGATCGATCCACCCGTGGTGAAGCGGGCACAAAAGACCCTTGATCTGGCCCAAAAACTTAAATCCTAACTGCAAGCTCATGAAACTTATTAAAAACGCCGCAGGGCGCCAGGTACTTGATGAGATTAACGGGGAGACCATCGTCCCTTTTCAGGGAGTCGGCTTATTCAAACCTGAAGGGAAGAAGCATGCTCCTACTATTGCAACCTTCAGTGATTATCCTGCCGATGGAAACAAGGTGGTGAAAAATTTAAGGACGGCCCTGGAGAAAGCGGGACTTAGTGACGGGATGACCATCTCCACCCATCATCATTTCAGGAACGGGGACTTTCTGGCCAACCAGGTATTTGATATTGCCAAGGAGATGGGGGTGAAGGGACTGCGATGGTTTCCTTCGGCGTCCTTTCCATGTCACGAACATCTGATCCAGTATTTGCAGGATGGAACCATCCAGCGAATTGAAGGGAGCATGAACGGTCCCCTGGGCCGCTTTGTTTCCGAAGGAGGTATGGAGGGCACCGGGGTACTGCGTTCCCATGGCGGGAGGTACCAGGCCATCCAGGATGGCGATGTGAAGGTGGATATCGCGGTTATCGGTGCTCCTGCAGCCGATGCGTTTGGAAATTCCAATGGCCTGTCGGGCGATTCGGCCTGTGGATTACTGGGATTTGCCCTGGCCGATTCAGAATATGCCGACAAAGTCATTGTGGTGACCGACAATCCGGTTCCATTCCCCTGCATCCCCTGGCAGATCCAGGGAAATCATGTGGATTACGTGGTCCACATCGAGAAGCTGGGCGATCCCTCCAAAATTATCTCCGGGACCACCCAGATCACCAAATCGCCCGACCGCCTGCTGCTGGCCGAACTTACCGCGAAGTTCTGTCAGGCTGCCGGGATCATCCGGGATGGTTTCAGCTTTCAGAGTGGAGCAGGCGGAACCTCCCTGGCCGTAGGTGAATATTTCCGCAAGATCATGAAGGAGGAAGGGATCCGTGCCCGTTTTGCCCGTGGGGGAAGCAACAAATACCTGGTCTCCATGCTGGAGGAGGGCCTGGTGGATTATATTCTGGACGGACAGACCTTCGACCTGGAAGGAGTACGTTCCATGGCTGAAAACCCGGGGCACGTGTGGACCAGTCCCTTTACCAGCTACAACTACCACGGGAAAGGAAACTTTGCACAGCTGGTGGATGTGGTGATCCTGGGGGCCACCGAGGTGGACCTGGACTTCAATGCCAATGTGGTCACCCATTCTGATGGCTACCTCTTACACGGGATCGGGGGCTGGCAGAACTGTCTGTTATCCAAAACAGTGATCCTGCCCATCCCGCTCTTCCGCGACCGGGTCCCGGTGGTCCGGGAACAGGTGACAACCCTGTGCGGGCCCGGAGAGCTGATTGATGTGGTGGTTACCGAAAGAGGCATTGCCATCAATCCCTTACGTACTGATTTGATAGAGCTTACTAAAAACAGCGGCTTACCCATCCGTACAATGGAGGAACTCAAGGCCGAAGCCGACCGGATCTGTGGAGTGCCTGCTCCCCCCGCCCTGGAGGAAAAGGTGGTGGCCGGCATCAAGTGGGTGGATGGGACCCTGATCGATGTGGTCAGACAGGTCAGTGCATCCTCCTGAGCTCTCTGGCAGGTGCGGAGTATTTAGGATATGCTTTCATTTCATCAAAGTAATACCATTCACAAGGCAGAAGAAAGGAATTGATCTCATTTAAGGACAATACCGGGGTATATCCTCCGGTGATCCAGAATCCCTCTGCCTCATTACTGACGGCATATATATAGTATACCATGGATTCCATATTGGAAAACTCCACTTTGCCCTCCGAATTCGCATATCCTATCAGGATGGGATCAGAAAAGTTATTCCAGTCGGCTTCATTATCAAAGAGCCAAACCTCGGCGCCTTCCAGAGGGATTGCCTGGGTACTGTCCACAACCAGGAAGGCAAGGATG
>JAYEOJ010000581.1:0-1979 GCA_034722835.1 Bacteroidota bacterium
GGCGATATTGCCGGGAATCTGAATACGCATACCAGTGAGCTTCAAAAAAAGATCCGGCTGATCACCTCCATGTCTGAGGAGGGGCCGGGTGAAATTTTTACTCCCGAAGCTGAGGATGAGCTGGGCAACGCGCTATTGATTCTCTCGGATTTCCTTACCAGGAAAGAATTGAATGAAGTGACCAGGAACCGCGAAGACAAAAAGGAGAACTGGATCTCCGAAGGAATGGCCCAGTTGGGGGAGGTATTACGATCGGAACGTGATGATGTAACTGAACTATCCTTCTTAATCATCCAGAAACTGGTCACCTATTTAAATATGGAAATGGGATCGTTGTTTCTAAGCAATGATACACATCCTGAAAAACCCACATTAGATATGACGGCCTCTTATGCCTATGACCGGCGTAAATTCCGGACCATGAGCCTGGAATGGGGTGCCGGTTTGCCCGGAACATGTGCCATGGAAAAGGAACGCATTTTTATAACAGACGTACCTCCCGACTATTTTGATGTGTCCTCCGGAGTGGGCAGCTCCATACCAAACTGCATCCTGCTGGTTCCCCTGAAAATTGCGGACCGGGTGGTCGGGGTGATCGAACTGGCCACCATCCGATTGCTCAGGCCTTTTGAGATAGATTTTGTGGAATCACTCTCAGAGCGTATTGCCTCTTCCCTGATGGCCGTACGAAACAGTGAACACACTTCCCGCTTGCTGAAACAGTCCCAGGAACAGGCCGAGGCTTTTCAGGAGCAGGATGCAGCCATTCGGGAGAATATGAACACGCTGGAACAGGCCCAGCAGGATTCCAGTGCAAAAGAGTTTGAGATCAGCGGGATCCTGAATGCCATCAGCCAGTCGACCCTGGTGGCCGAGTTCAACTTGAACGGCCGGTTCACAAGCATCAATGAACAGTTCCTGATGTTGCTGGAATCCCATGAGGACCAGGTACTGGGAAAGTTACATAGCGACTTTGCCATGGTGGACCGGACTTCGGATAAATATAAGGCTTTCTGGGCCTCCCTGAAGGAAGGAAAGAGCATCTCCAATACAGAGAAGTACAAACTCTTCTCCGGCGATGAAATCTGGCTGGAGCAGACCTTTACACCCATCATCAACAACCAGGGTAAGGTCCACAAGATCCTGAATATCGCTGTGAACATTACCGAAGAACGGACCCTGCAGGGACAGATTAAGACCCGGGAGCTGGAGATTACCCGTAAAGGCCTGGATATGCAAACCCTCAACCAGGCGGTCAACTCTTCCCTGATCAAGTGCGAGCTGGATGCCGAGGGGATTATCATGAATGTAAATGACAAATATTGTGAAGTCACCGGATACGGACGAAAAGAGCTACTGGGAAGAAATTACCGTCTGTTTTTGAAAGACAGTGAAAAAGATCAGTTTGAAAAGATCTGGAACGAGGTAGTGAAGGAAAAGGTATACGAAGGGTCCATTCGACGCTCCAAACCTACCGGTGAGGAAGTGTGGCTGGTGTCCACCTTCTCCCCGGTAAAAGATGAAGCGGGTGAGATATACAAAATCTATTTTATGGGACTGGATATTACCGAAAAGAGATTAAAATACCAGTTGCTGGAGGAGGCCAACCAGGAGATAGAGCGCCTGAAGAGCCGGCTCACAGACTTTGAAGTTTAGATAAGCAATATGCGAACAAGCAGAATCCGATACATATTCACCTGGGTGTCACTGGTCGTGATGCTGACCTGCAGCACCCTCCTTCTGGTCAGTGCCTGGAACAGCCGGATCACGAGCAACTTCGCTCCCAGCCTGGCGATGCTGTTGTGGATCTTAATGGCCGTATCGGGCATCTACCTGTTTATGCTTGCAGTAAAACTGGCACACCGGCAATGGATCAATGAGAAAGAGGAGGCGGAGAAAGAGGAGGCGGAGAGCAAGCGACCCTCCACTGCCGCATCCGGGTCTTCCAGGGAGAAAAAGGAATTGGATTTTGCCGCTTC
>JAYEOJ010000582.1:0-1975 GCA_034722835.1 Bacteroidota bacterium
ATCCACAAACTGGATCCCATTAACAAGGGAGAGGTGGTCTGGGTGGTTCAACCCCAGGATGTGATCGCCATAGGTCGTCTTTTTAAAACCGGCAAATACGATCCTTCGGTAATTGTTGCTCTTACCGGGGCCAGGGTAGAAAAACCCCAGTACTACAGGACCATCCGTGGTGCCGCCGTAGCCCCCATGCTGGAGAATCAGCTGAAAGAGGGGGACAAGCGGGTGATCAGCGGGAACGTGTTGAACGGAAAGCGGATTGATCCGGAAACCGGCTATGTGGGTTTCTTAGATTCTCAACTTACCGTGATCCGTGAAGGGAACTACCATGAGTTGTTTGGCTGGATGATGCCCGGATTCAAAAAGATGTCCGTTGCAAGGTCCTTTGCTTCCAGATGGCTGACCCCCAACAAGAAATTTGACATGGATACCAATTTCCACGGGGGACAGCGTGCCTTTGTGATGACTGGTGAATATGAAAAGGTACTGCCCATGGATATCTATCCCATGCAGCTGCTTAAAGCCATCCTGGTAAACGACATCGATAAGATGGAGCAGCTGGGCATTTACGAGATTGATGAGGAGGACCTGGCCCTTTGTGAATTCGTATGTACCTCCAAGACTCCCGTCACGAAAATTTTGCGGGACGGTCTGAGGGCAATGCGGAAAGAAATGGAAGAATAATCTTATACAGCATAAATATGAGTTTACGACGATTTGTAGATAAGATCAAACCCCCGTTTGAAAAGGGAGGAAAGCTTCACATATTCCTTGCGGGATTTGAAGCCATCGAAACCTTCCTCTTTGTACCAGATAAGGTAACCACCGGGCGGGTGCATATCAAGGACGCCAATGATATGAAAAGGTCCTTGATTCTTGTTATGATAGCCATGGTGCCCGCCCTGTTGTTTGGAATCTGGAACACCGGTTTTCATCACTTTCAGGCCATAGGAGAGGCTGCAGGTTTCTGGCAGATGGTATGGTTCGGATTCCTGAAGATCCTGCCCATCTTTCTAGTCTCATACATTGTAGGCCTGGGAATTGAGATAGCCTTTGCACAGATGCGCAACGAAGAGGTGGCAGAAGGTTACTTCGTTTCCGGGATGCTGATCCCGCTGATCATGCCTGTCGATACACCACTCTGGATGGTGGCTGTTGCAACTGTCTTTGCCGTGGTAATAGGGAAAGAGGTTTTTGGTGGAACCGGTATGAATATCCTGAATCCTGCGCTGGTGGCCAGGGCATTTCTGTTTTTTGCCTATCCCAGTCATATGTCGGGAGATAAGGTCTGGATCGCGGGTTTAACCGACGGGACAGGCATTGTGGACAGATATTCGGGAGCTACCATCCTGGGCCAGGCGGCATCGGAAACTTCATCTTTTGTAAACGGACTGGGAGAGGCCTATACCTCCTGGGATATGTTCCTGGGGACCATCCCGGGTTCTATCGGGGAGACCTCCACACTGGCCATTCTGATCGGGGCAGCGATCCTGATCCTTACGGGAGTGGCCAGCTGGAAGATCATCTTTTCGGCTGTTGCCGGCGGCGCAGTCATGGGACTGATCCTGAATCTTTTTGCCGTCAATGAATTTATGGCTCTTCCTTTCTGGGAGCATCTGCTGCTGGGAGGCTTTGCCTTTGGGGTTGTTTTTATGGCCACCGATCCGGTGACTGCTGCACAGACCGAAAAGGGCAAGTGGATCTACGGTTTCCTCATTGGATTCCTGGCCATCCTGATCAGGGTGCTCAACCCTGCATATCCGGAAGGTGTGATGATGGCCATCCTGCTGATGAATGTCTTCGCTCCTTTGATTGACTACTACATCATTGAAGCCAATATCAAGAAAAGATTGAAAAGAGCTAAAGTAATAGCAAACTAATTAGACGAAACGACATGAGAAGTTTTAGCAATACATACATTTTTGTCTTTTCGCTGATCATGGTAACGATTGTGGCCGTGCTGCTTTCATTCGTTGCC
>JAYEOJ010000583.1:0-1972 GCA_034722835.1 Bacteroidota bacterium
AGGGAACCGGGAGGAGTTCTACGGGCAGGTTGATTTCAGCATGTCAGGATTTGGTGTGGTGGGCGAGGGGCCGATTGATAAGGGTAGAGGAAGCTGGCTGGCCTCTGCAAGAAGGTCATATGTGGATCTCCTGGTGGAAATAGCGGACATAGACGCAGTGCCGACCTATTCCGACTTTCAGGTAAAGGTGAACTATAACCTGACCCCGGCTCACCGGTTCTCGCTTATCGGTGTTGGGGCAGCTGATTATGTCGATTACACCTTTGAGCAGGCTTACGAGGATGGTAATACGAATTTCGGGATAACGGATAACTGGAATGCAGTAGCCGGTCTGGGATGGAGATGGCTCTGGGAGGGAGAGGGCTACTCGAATACAACAGTATCATTCCAGGGAATTCAGTATAAGGGAGACTACCGGGAAACCCTTTCCGGGAATATACAGGCGGTGCAGAATTCAACTGAGAGAGCTCTTCAGTTCCGCAATGTGAATACCTGGCAGGTTTCTCCCATGCTCACAATGGAGTTCGGGCTGGATGGTAAATACAGGTTTGACAGATTCGACAACTTCTACGCCGCTGATACTAATTACAGCGGTGAACCGATACCTGCCCTTTCGGTCAGGAAGGATCAAAGCACAATTCAGGGAGGGGCGTTCGCCACCTGCTCATATGCGGTGATGCCTGCACTGACATTTTCCCTGGGTGCCAGGATGGATTGCAACGATTTCACAGACAGGTGTTCTCTGTCGCCAGGAGGATCGGTCAGCTGGGAACCGGTAGAAGGGACGGTGATAAGCGGTGCTGCAGGGGTTTACAGACAGACGCTTTCCACGGAACTGCTCTCCAGAGATGCGGATTATGCTTATCTGGAAGACCCTTCTGCCTTTCATGCCGTAGTGGGACTGAGGCAGCTGCTTACGGACAATACCCGTCTGGTGGTGGAGGCGTACATGAAACGGTATGAAAATTTCCCGTACGATCCTTCGCAGCCTGGTTACTTCGTACTGGACGGCCTGAGCAGCGAGCAGGACCTGTATGCATTTGAAAACCTGGTCTCCGGAGCTGAAGCTCGCGCAACGGGAATAGAGGTTACCCTGCAGAAGCGCCTGGTGAGCGGTTTCTACGGGATGCTGGCAGGATCATACTCTGTGTCCGAGTACCGCAGCCCCGGAGAGGAATGGAGGAAGCGGATCTTCGACAACAGATGGATCTGCACCGTCGAGGGGGGCTACAAGCTGGACCGGAACTGGGAGTTCAGTTTCAGGTGGCTGTTTGCAGGAGGGAGGCCATACACTCCTCTTGACCTTGCTGCCTGCGAGGAGTCCAACCGGACCATACTGGACGAAACAAGGATCAATGCCGGGAGATATCCCGCCTATCATTCTCTGAACCTCCGCGTCGACAGAAGATTCCACTTCTCCGGATCGAGCCTTGTGTGTTACGCCTCAGTATGGAATGCCTATAACCGGCGGAACGTCACAGCTACCTACTGGAACCGGATAGACCGGAAAGAGGACTACATCCACCAGTGGGGAATGATGCCCATACTGGGAGTGGAGTTCGAATTCTAATGAAGCCGGGAAGTCGGTGCCGGGGCTGACATTTAAACATTTCCGGAATATCTGCTGGAGAATAAGTGATAGTGATATTATCGAGCAGGTATGTTAACTTGGAGATTGTTCGCTCTCGAGTGATCCATTAGTGTATTAAATGATCATCTATACCGAATATGACAATTAACGTAGGGAGAACAGATGTACTTGATTATACTGGCAGTAATCCTGCCTACCATCCTTGCTGCTTCTGAAGAACCGGAAACAAGCGAACTGATCGGGGTCGAAATCTTACCCGTTGAAGGGTTCACTGTGATTGGAATGGACTATACCGGGAATAATCCCCAGGATGTGATGGCCCTCTGGGGGGAATTTGTACTCAGGATAGGGGAGATACCCGGATGCCAGCCGAAGGAGGAT
>JAYEOJ010000584.1:0-8301 GCA_034722835.1 Bacteroidota bacterium
TATAAGGAAGAACAGGAGTATGCCGGCCTGGAATCAGAAATTGAAAAGCGCGAGACGGAAAAGTCGCTCCTGGAGGAGGAGATCAATTCCGGCACCCTGGATTATGAGCTATTAAACAGCAAATCGATCCGCATTGCAGAACTGATCCAGGAAATCGATACCCTTATGGAGCGCTGGATGGAGCTGGATCAGCTATCCGGCTGAAGACCGGTGTAGCGGATACCTTCCCTTGGTTTGGCCATCCATGGAGCAACAGTCTCCCGCCATTTCAGATAATGGGCAGTCTCCTTATGTGCCGCAGCGGCATCTGCATTTTCATAAGCCTCATATAGCACAAAGCGGGTCGGCTCGGCTTCGTTCCTGAGCAGGTCGAAACGAAGGTTCCCCGGCTCTTTCACCGATTCGAGATGGTTTTCAGTGCTGGCCCGGATAAAGGATTCAACGTGATCCGGGTGGACTTCAATATGGACAATGGTAACAATCACCCCTCTTAGTGTTTAGTAGTGATGACGACCACACCATTTCCCGCTCTTGTTCCGTAGATGGTTGCATCTGCGCCTTTCAAAACATTAACGGACCTTACAATGCAGGGCTGAATCCATTCAATGTTGGTCGTAGGCTGTCCATCTACTATAATTAGCGCCTGGTCGGCACCACTAAAGGAGGTGTTTCCACCCCTGATGGTGATTACTCCGGAGTTTGAAACTGTAATGCCGGAACCCTCCGCCCTGAGTAAGGAGAGTATATCCGAATACTTGCAATAATCGTTGTTTTCATCAGCCAGATGGGCCACGGCGTAATTCAGATTGGTCTCAGTCATAAATCCTGAGTTTACAGCCAGTTCCCGGTTCTTTTTTGTATCGATAAAAACCAGGTTGATTTTCAAAGAATCAGTTTGATTATTTACCTTCATGTTCACTTGCTGAAAGGTCTTGGGTTTGACCTGGATGACGTCTTTCACCAGGCAGACGATGGAGAAGTTTCCCAGGGAGTCAGATATGGTAGTGGCTTTGGCCTTTTTTGAGGTGATCTCCACATTCATAACCGGAAAGGAGTTATAGGCAGTCAATTTTCCATTTACAACCGTATTCTGGGCGTAGGCTGAGGATGAAATTATAAGGGCTGTCGCAAGGATCAGGTAAGATTTCATGGTATGATGAGTTGGTTAGCTTAAAGATACAACAAAATGAGTCTTTCTTTATATTAGATACACCAAGTGGCGAAAAGTTTAATTTCGTTTTTGCTTTTGAAGTGACTCGCTAACTATCATCATGATAATCTGAAAATAAACGCTAACTTTGATGGGTAAACCTTAAGAAACTAAATCAGATTTAATGGGCAGATCACAGGAATCATTCAACAAGAAAGAAGTAAGAAAGAAAAAAGAGAAAAAAAGGCAGGACAAAGAGAAGAAACGACTTGCCAGGAAAGATGGTGATAAAAAGGGTGGTCTTGATGATATGATCGCCTATGTGGATGCGAATGGTATGCTTACAGACACTCCCCCGGATCCTGCCACCAAGACCAAGACCAAGATTGAAGATATAGAAGTCAGCGTACCAAAAATGGACGATTCCATGAGGCCGGATCCCATCCGCAGGGGACGCCTTACTTTTTATAATGATTCCAAGGGATATGGGTTTATACGTGATGCGGTCACACAAGAAAGTATTTTCGTGCACGTGAACGAATTCCAGGATGATATTATGGAGGGCAACATGGTATCCTTCGAGGTGGAGAAGGGTCCGAAAGGTCCTGCTGCAGTGCGGGTAAAGCTGGCATAAAGCAAAACGCCTATGAAGTATCCCGGATTGAAACCTACGCTTATTACCATTATTCGTGCTGCCATCGGGTGGCACTTTCTTTATGAAGGGATTTCCAAACTGTTCATGGAGAACTGGTCGGCCCAGAGCTACCTGGCCAATGCCACCGGATTTCTTTCCGGATTCTATCACTGGCTGGCCGCGGGTGAGAGCCTGGTAAAGGTGATTGATGTCCTGAATGTTTATGGACTCATCCTCATCGGACTGGCCCTTTTTCTTGGTATATTTATCAGGCTTGCCTCTGCAGGGGGTATAATGCTCCTCTTGCTCTACTATTTTGCCTACCCGCCATTTGGGACTTCACTGTTCGGATCTATGGAGGGGCACTTCTATATCGTTAACCGAAACTTTATTGAGGCCATTCTGCTGCTGTGGTTTGTAGTGAGCAGTCACACCGGGTATGGAATCTCATTGCTTTTTAAAAGGAGAAAAAGGAAGGAACAAGAAGATTCTGAAGCGCAGGAGGGAGTGAATTCGCGTCGTGAGGCTCTGAAGAACCTGGCCACCCTGCCGATTCTTGGAGCCATGGGATGGGGTGCTTTCCGTCATGCGGGAAAACAGGTCGATGTTATGTCGGGAGCTACCATTCAGCTGAACTTCAAGACCCTGGCCGATTTGAAGGGTGAGCTTCCAAAAGGAAAGATCGGGGAGCACGAGATCAGCCGCCTGGTGGCCGGGGGCAACCTGGTAGGGGGATGGGCCCATGCCCGTGATTTGATCTATGCATCTTCGCTGTTTAAGGCGTATAATACGGAACGAAAAGTATATGAAACCCTGATGCTGGCCGAACAGGCCGGGATTAATACCATCAATATTGGATTCCCGACCAATGAGTTAATTGCAAAATACAAGAAAGCCACGGGGAGTAAAATCAAGGTGATCTCCCAGGTTCACCCGGAAATGGAGAAGGAGGATTACTTTGTGAACATTGATAAGGCCATCGATTTTGGGGTGGATATTGTCCAGATCCAGGGGAACCAGGTGGATTGGCTGGTTCGGGACAGTCGCATCGATGTGGTGGAAAAAATGATGGATCATATACGGAGGCAGGGCTATGTGGCCGGACTGGCATCACATACCGTGGACGCATTGATAGCAACCGAAGAAGCCGGGATTATCCCGGACTACTATATGAAGACCATGCACCACGACAATTACTGGTCGGCTCATCCCATTGAGAACCGGGTGCCCTTTGAAGTAGATGGCAAGAATTACCTGGATCACAATAAATTCCATAACAATTGCTTCTGTCTTTTCCCGGACAAGACCGCCGAATTTGTGGAGCGGGCCACCGTGCCTGTAATGGGTTTTAAAGTGCTGGCGGCCGGTGCCATTGAGCCCAAAGACGGATTCAACTGGGCCTTTGAAAAAGGGGCCGACTTTATTTGCGTGGGCATGTTCGACTTCCAGGTGGTGGAGGATGTGAACACCACCATCGATGTCCTTGACAACTTGCAGGGCCGCACCCGGGACTGGTACGGGTAGAGGTTAATCCAAAGAAAGAATGCTCATTTAAAAATCAATAGTTATGAAACAGTTCAGGCATTAAACATCCTTTTTTGGATTGGGGATCATCCTATCTATGATCATTATGAGTTCTTGTAATGACTTGCCTGGTTCTAGTTACTGGCCCCAGTTCAGGGGACCGGATGCAAACATGTTAGTTGCAGGTGAAAATCTCCCCGATGAATGGGTGGAGGATGTAAATCTTGCGTGGACCTATGAAGTGGATGGCGATGGTTGGGCCTCACCTGTTGTATGGGGCAACAAAGTTTTCCTGGCAACAGTTGTGGCAGTAAAAATTAACAAACCTGGTGAAGGAGAAGAAGCAGGCGAAGAGGGAAATGAGGATTTATACCTGCAGGATCTATACAGATGGGAAGCGGATATTTGTGTATTTCGGCATGACAGGATTGTACTGTTATTATATGGATGGGGCACAGGCTCTTCTCCATTGCTGTACAATGGCAAGTTGTATATTCAGGTAGATAACGAAGAAAACTCCTACCTGGTGGCAGTGGCTGGGGATGCCTATTTGTTTAAAGGAGACAAGAAACTATATTGCATTAAAAAATAGAGCATATGATTTCGAAAAAGATTTTCCTGCTGTTTGGCCTGGTACTGGCCGTGAATGGGTTGGCCGGACAGAGCTGGAGACTGGTGTGGGCCGATGAGTTTGACGGGGATACCCTGAATACGAATAAATGGTCCTATATGATTGGGGATGGTACTGAATATGGTATCCCGGGCTGGGGAAACAATGAGCTGCAGTATTACCAGGAAGAGAATGTTTCAGTTGGCGATGGAGTGATGACCATTACGGCCAAACGGGAGAATGTGGAGACCAGCCAGTTTACTTCGGGCAGGATCCGGACCATCGATATGGGTGACTGGACCTATGGCAGGTTTGAGTTCCGGGCAAAAATGCCTGTGGGAAAAGGACTCTGGGCAGCCATCTGGATGCTTCCAACGGATGAGAACTATGGGGGTTGGGCCGCCAGTGGAGAGATTGATATTATGGAGTACCTGGGCGATGATACCACAAAGGTATACGGGACCATCCACTATGGCGGACAGTGGCCTGAAAATGAGCACCGGGGAACAGACTATGTGACCGATGATACAGCTTTTCACAAGGCCTTTCATACATTCGCCCTGGAGTGGGAGGAGGGAAAACTGCGATGGTATGTGGATGGTGAACTTTTCCAGAATCTGGGAACGGGTATGTGGTACAGCAGCGCAGCAGACTTCCCGGCACCATTTAACAGGAGGTTCCACCTGCTGATCAACCTGGCTGTGGGAGGAAACTGGCCGGGAGACCCGGATGCCAATACACATTTTCCGCAGAGGCTTGTGGTGGATTATGTGAGGGTTTATCAGGATGGTGTAAGCGGGTTGAACGAGGAAAGTGCTGAGCTGGAACTGGGGCAGAATCACCCCAATCCTTTTGATGATCTTTCAGAAATCAGTTTTTCACTGATATCGGAGGAGGAAGTGCTGCTGGAAGTGTATGATTCGACTGGCCGGAAGGTGCGGACCCTGGCAGACAAGAGCTTCGGGCCCGGTACGCATAAGGTGGCGGTGGAGGCCAGGGACCTGGAACCAGGCATTTATTCCTACCGTTTGCAGACAGGAAGTAGTTCATCTGTGAAGCAGATGCTTATTCTTTAATGGCCTCTCTTACCAGGTACATCACCGATTTATAATCGATGCCACTGTTTCGTGAGAGACCTATCTCACAGGTCCGGCTATTGGAGTAGCCTGCCGAAAAACGGTCCACCTGTAGTTTCAGGTTCCGAAGGGCCCAGGTATTGATTTCGGGCTGGGTAAAGCCCTTATCCCCGGCAAATCCGCAACAACCAACCTCTTCGGGGAAAACAGGATGCTCCGTGCATGCCCTGGCCACGTTCATGAATTTCTCCTCCAGTCCCATTTTTGTACTGGTACAGGTGACATGGAAGGCCAGGGATTCCTGAGTTTTTTGCAGCTCCAGTTTATCCAGCAAATGATCGTGGATAAACTCTACCGGTTCGTATAGTTTCAGCTTATCCGTCATCACCCGTTTCATTCGGTGGGTGCACGGACTGGTATCACACAGAACAGGGTAGTCTCCCTGATTGCTGGCCTTTAGCAGGGCCTCCTCCAGCTCACTTGATTTGGCATCGGCAATATCAAAGAAGCCCTTACTCTCCCATGGGGTGCCACAACAGAGTTTGTTCATCTCCTCGGGAAAGATCACTTCGTAACCTGCTTTTTCCAGCACTTCCACACTTACCTCCACCAGCGATTTTTTTTCTTTTACCCTGACTGCTGTTCCCATGCTCTGGTTGATACAGCTGGGGAAGTAGACCACCTTCATCTTTTCCCGATCTCCACTTTGCTCCGGGGCCTTCAGTGCTCTTTTCTTTACCGGCCGGGGCATGTGACGGTCCCAGATCCAGATCTTCCTGAAGGGAATGATTTTATTCACAAAGGTCATAAATCCCAGTCCCAGTCTCACGAAGAAATGAACTGCCGGGAAGTTCCTGCTGATCCAGGTGGCAATCGGATTGCCCGGCCGTTTCCGGGCATTGTTACGTGCACGAATGTGTTTGATCATCACACCTGTATCAATGGAGAGGGGACAGGTGATGGCACATAATCCGTCTCCCGCACAGGATTCTTCCCCTTCATACCTGAAGGATCTGACCAGGTGATTCAATCTTTCCGGATCCTTTCCGGATCTGTTCAATAGTTCCACTTCCCGTTGAACCACGATGCGCTGGCGGGCCGACAGGGTCAGACCATTGGTCAGGCAGTTGATCTCACAAAAGCCGCATTCAATACACTGATCGACCGCCTCATCAATCACAGGCATGGGTTTGAATCCCTTCAGGTGAATCTTCGGGTCATCAGAAATAATCACCTCCGGATTCAGAATGCCGGTGGGATCAAAGGCCTTCTTAATCTCCTTCATATAACCATAAAGCTCTTCACCCCACTCATAGGCCACAAAGGGAGCCATGTTGATGCCGGTACCATGCTCGGCTTTCAGCGATCCGTCGTACTTGTCCACAATCAGCCTGGTGAGCTGAAGGATCATATTCTCGTATTTAAGCAGCTCCTCATCGTTATGGAAATCCTGGGCAAAAATAAAGTGAAGATTGCCATCCAGTACATGTCCGTAGATGACCGCATCTTCGTAAGCCAGCTCATCAAGCATCTTGCGCATGTCCCCAACGGCAGCAGTCAGGTGTTCCGCACCCACGGCCACATCTTCGATAATCACGCTGGTTCCCGGTTTGCGCATGCCGCCCACAGAGGGGAAAACACCTTTGCGCACGTTCCAGTAATCCGTGATCTGTTTCAGGTCGGAAGTGACTTCAAAATCACGTACCAGCTTAAATCCCGAAAGGGCTTTCCTGGTCCGCTCAATCATGGCATCCAGCGCTTCCTGACTCTCCTCTTCGAGATCGATCAGTAGCGCGGTAATCCCCTTGTCCAGTTCCCGGAGATAATCCGGGATCCCTGCATTCCCTTCCACAGAGCGCAATGCTTCGCGATCCATGATTTCAATGGCCGGGATCTTTGCCTCTCTTAAAAACGGCACCGCATTACAGGCTGCTTCCAGGTCCTTGAAGTAGATCAGGGAGGAAGCCCTGAACGGCTTGACCGGAATGGTGGAAAAGGTCGCCTCAGAGACAAAGCCCAGGGTTCCTTCCGATCCTACCATCAGGTGGAGGATGATATCCACCGGGTCATCATAATCGAGAAAGGAGTTCATCCCGTATCCCGTGGTATTCTTGATGCTGTATTTCTTTTTAATCTTTTTAACCAGAGCAGGTTTGGACCGGATATCATCCCTGATCCGCAGGATGGCCGGGATTAACTCAGGCTTTGATTTGGCCAGGTCTTCGCGACTCTTCGTATCTGTAGTATCCAGCAGGGTTCCATCAGCAAAAATGATTCTGGCCGATTGAATGGTAGCATAGCTATTGGCATGGATACCACAGCTCATTCCACTGGCATTGTTGGCAATGATCCCTCCAACCATGGCCGAGTTGATGGAGGCCGGATCGGGACCAAATTTCATCCCGGCAGGAGCCAGGATCTGATTCAATCTGGTGCCGGTAATCCCCGGTTGAGCCGTGATCAGGCGGCCCTCTTCCAGTATTTTAAAACCGTTCCAGTGTTGCCCCCTGGCCTGAAGGAGCACCGAATCGGAAACGGATTGCCCGGAGAGGCTTGTACCGGCAGCCCGGAAGGTAAGCGGGGTGCCTGTTTCATGCAGGATTTTCAGGGAATCTATCACCTGCTTCTCATCCTGCGGTTTGATGACGATCTTTGGTATCTTGCGGTAGCACCCTGCATCGGCTGAGGTGGCGATCAGAGTCAGATCATCGGTATAAACCTGCTTTTTGCCAATGGCACTGGAGAGATTTTTTTGAAGGGAAGTCATGGGTATGAGGATACAAAAATTTGTATGACGTATTATACTTGTAAAGTTAAATATTATCTTTACAAATCAAATTTAGGCACCATGAAACAGTCCCTGTCTCACCGCAGATTTGCCCTGCTGCTCCTTCTGTTTTTCACACTTCAAGTAGCACATTCTCAGGTAAAAACCGGCATTGAAGTTCTGGCTGACCAGGAGTTTGATCTGCTCAGGGGGAAACGTGTCGGATTGGTCACCAATCCCACCGGTGTGGATGGAGCGCTGCGTTCCACCATTGATATCCTGCATGCACATGTGAATCTGACTGCTCTCTTTGGTCCGGAACACGGAGTGCGGGGTGACTTTTCGGCAGGCGATCACGTGGGGGACCAGGTGGATGAAAAGACAGGTATTCCAGTATATTCCCTGTATGGAAAGAGTAGAAAGCCAGGCAGGGAGATGCTTGAGAACGTGGATGTAATTGTATATGACATTCAGGATATTGGAGTACGCTCCTATACCTATATCAGTACCATGGGCCTGCTTATGGAAGCAGCCGCGGAG
>JAYEOJ010000585.1:0-1965 GCA_034722835.1 Bacteroidota bacterium
TAATGCAGGAGAACTTGCCGGGAATCTGAGACAGGAACTTTGTACCCTGTCTTTGCCCGATAAGAAATTACTAATTGAAGCATTCCTAAAGCAACCTATTGATGTTTATGCTGAGAGTGATTCCAGCGGTAAACTGGGAAAACTAGAGTTGGAGATCAATTCCAGCCGAATAAATATAGATGTAATCAAACGGTTTATGGAGGAGGGAAAGCTATCTCGATTAAAACACAATAGTACCGACTATTCTGGCTCCCATGAAAACAGCGCGGGGAATCATCCCCGCGCCACTTTTCAGACTTTCGACTTTAAAGACTACTTTCTTACCCGCACAGGATAGGGTGGCCGGACATACTCTTTGGGCGGATTCTGCTCAAGCTGTTCCAAAATCACTTCGATGGCTTTTTCCAGCTGGGGATCGCGTCCCTTGATCAACTCGGCAGGGGTCTGCTCCACCTCGATATCGGGATGTACTCCAACGTTCTCGACAATAAAACCATCCTCGGTCCAGATAGCCACATTGGGTGCCGTTACATACCCCCCATCCAGCAGCTCCGGGAACCCGAGGGTCCCAACCAGTCCGCCCCAGGTGGTCTTGCCCACCATGGTTCCCACCTTGAACTTGCGGAACATAAAGGGCAGCATATCGCCACCCGATCCTGCGTTCTCGTCGATAAGCATCACCTTTGGGCCCTGGATGGAGGCACTGGGCGATTTAAAATCGTTGGTGTAACGCATGTTCCAGTGCGACTGGTAGGGCCGGAGGAGGATATCGATGTAGTAATCTGCCAGCGATCCGCCGCCATTGTAACGTTCATCCAGGATGATTGCCTTCTTATTGGCCTGGGGGAAGAAATAGCGCTTGAAATACACATGCCCCGTAGTTGTTGTATTGGGCACATAGACATAAGCTACCTGTCCGTTGGTAGCTTCATTCACCTTCTTCAGGTTTCCTTCCACCCAGTCGCGGTTCCTCAGGGCATATTCGCTGCTCACAGGTACCACCTTGATATCCCGTGATCCGGTACCATCCGGATTGGGTCCCACCTTCAGATCCACGATCTTTCCGGAAGTATTTTCAAAGGGCTGATAAAGGTTGGTAGCGGCAGTCAGCTCCACCCCGTTCACTGCCAGCAGGTACTCCCCTGCCTTCACATTCAGGCCGGGTTCGGTGAGGGGAGAACGCAGATCCGGGTTCCAGTTCAATCCTTCAAATATCTTGACAATCCGGTAGCGGTCGTAAGCCACTTTGAAATCCGCCCCGAGCAGTCCACCCGCTACCCGTTCAGGCTGGCCCAGACGGTCGCCACCTCCTGTACCGTGATGGCCCACGGCCAACTCACTGCACATCCACATCACCACCCGGTTCAGGTCGGCCCGGCAGGACAGATCCGGCAGGAACTGTGCATACTTTTCTTTCATGGCTTTCCAGTCGGCTCCATGCATGCCCGGGTCGTAAAAGTAATCGCGGTTGATACGCCAGGCTTCGTCAAAGATTTGCGGCCACTCACTCACCGGGTCGATGCGGATCTCTGCACTCTTCATATCCAGGATGCCTTTCCCGGCCTCCGGTTTTTTGCCAGCATCGGCTATGCCCCAGCTCTGTCCCTTGCGATAGAGCATCTTCTTGCTATCCGCAGAAAGCATATAGCCATTCATTTCGGCCACCTCTTCATCTTTGCGCTCCTTCAGATCGTAGGAACGCATGCTGGTTTTTCCTTCACTTCGTTTCAGATAGAGAAACTGATTCTCCTTGTGGGATCCCAGCCCGGTATAGTCGCCGGCACTCACTGGGACAGCCACTATCCGCAACTGAATTCCCTCCAGGTCAATCTTCAGAGCAGGTTCTTCTTCCTTCTTCCCTTCATCCTCGTCTCCCTTCTTCTTTTTGGATTTCTTTACATCCTTATCATCCTCTTTCTCACCATCTTTTTCCTTCTCTCCGTTCTCCTCTTCGGCCCCTTCTTC
>JAYEOJ010000586.1:0-1964 GCA_034722835.1 Bacteroidota bacterium
GGAAGCCAGGCATGTGAAAAGCCTGCTATTTCCACCTTCTGTCCGGCAATTGTCCGCCTGATCCAGGTGAGGTTTCCCTCCCTGGTGGATCGCCTGATTGGTGTAAAGCCGCCCTCTGATGTGGCTGCTATTCATTACCGGAAGCAGATGGAGGAACAGGGCCATGATCCTTCAGAGATCGGTATTTTTTATATTACTCCCTGTGCTGCCAAAATAGCATCGATCAAAAGTCCCGTGGGAGAAGAGGTGTCCTCTGTAAACGGGGTGATCAATATGGAGTATATCTATAACAAGCTGCTCCATTTGATCATGAACAACGAAGTTGCGGAAGAAGCAGGTCCCGATAGCAAGCGCTTGAATTCAAAGGGAATTCTGTGGAGCCTGACAAGGGGGGAATCGGAGCATCAGCAGGGGCGCTGCCTGGCGGTGGATGGAATACGCAATGTAACGGAATTTCTGGAACGGCTCGAAGAGACTGAAGAAAGCAATATTGATTTCCTGGAGTTGAGGGCATGCGATGAGAGTTGTGCCGGGGGCGTATGGATCAGCGGAAATCGCTTTCTTACTGTGGAGCGATTAAACAGAAGAGCAGGAGAGGCCTCCGGTGAGCCTGTCGGGACATCCGGATCCTTTGACAGATCCCTGTACTCCCTGGATAAGATCCAGGCCCGGTCCATGCTTGCCCTCGATCCGGACCGAACGGTGGCCATGGAGAAAATGAATAAGCTGGAGGAATTGTTGAAAGTGCTGCCGGGGATCGATTGTGCAGCATGCGGATCACCTACCTGCAGGGCACTGGCCGAGGATATTGTACAGGGAAGGGCTCAGCCAGGCTGGTGTGTTTTCCTGCAGGAGTTGTATATCAGGGATGGCAGACTCAGTCTGGAAGAGGCGGATGAAATTAACGGATCCATCTGGGGAAAAGAGCGGGATTACAGAAGTCAAAGCAAGTAAGATGACAACAGAACAGATTATAAAGGAGTTGGGACTCAAGGTATTTACTGGTAGTGAACTGGATACCCGGAAGGTAAGCGGTGGGTATGTATCAGATCTTCTAAGTGATGTCATGGGTCATGCTAAAGAGGGAGAGGTGTGGATCACCCTGCAGTCCCATGTCAACGTAGTGGCTATTGCTTCATTGAAGGAACTTGCTGCCATCCTTCTGGTAAAGGGGATTGAACCTGATGGGAGCATCGTAGAGAAGGCCAGGGAAGAGGGAGTAGCCATCCTGGGAAGCAATGAAGATACATTTACCCTCACGGGGAAGCTATACCAATTGTTGAAAAAGGTATGAATACCTATCGTGCCGACCTGCATATTCATACGGTTCTTTCTCCCTGCGGGGATCTGGAAATGAGCCCGGGGAATATTGTGGAAAAGGCGGCAGAGAAGGGGCTTGATATTATTGCAGTGACCGACCATAACCATTGCGGTCATGCCAGATTAACAAGGGAGCTTGGAGCCAGAAAGGGGATCTGGGTGGTATATGGTGCAGAGATCAATACCAGGGAAGAGGTACACTGCCTGACGTTCTTTGATACAGATGAACAACTGAGTACATTTCAACAGGCGCTGGAGCAGCACTATTTAAGAATGCCCAATGATATTTTGCGTTTTGGTGACCAGGTGATTGTGGATGAACAGGAGAAGATCGTGGAGGAAATTGGCCATTCACTTTATCCCGGACTCAGCTGGAGCATTGAAGAAGTGGCGGCCGTGGTTCATAAACTGGGTGGATTGTTTGTTCCGGCTCATGTAGACCGGTTTATGAATGGCTTATATGCCCAACTGGGATTTTTTCCGGACGATCTGGAAGCTGATGCTGTGGAAATCGGGAGACGTACTTCCAGGAAGGCAGCTCGGAAGGAGTATCCTGAATTGAGGGCACATACCCTGATTCAGAATTCCGACGCGCATTTTATTAATGACATAGGCCGTGCTGGAAACAACTATGCAATGGAAAG
>JAYEOJ010000587.1:0-8286 GCA_034722835.1 Bacteroidota bacterium
GTGAGGGCTGGAAACACGGAGAGTGTACGGGGCATTGACGGACAATTTGCCCTGGTTGCCGTGGAAGGGAAGACCATCCGTATGGCCCGCTCCATTGGACGCCCGTTGCGTTTCTTTATTGCCAAATTGAAGGCGGGTCCCTGCCTGGTCCTGGCAGAACGCATAGATACCATCTATCAGTACCTGCAGAAGGAGGGACTGGATGACCAGTTTCACCCCTCCTATACACGGATGGCCCCGGCTCATTACATCACCACCATTGAGCTGCTGGGCTGTCCCGATCCAAGCCCGGTTCATCAGCGTTTCTTTACTCCGGTAAGGAACCGATTTGCAGGAACACCGGTGGAGGAGATTGGCAGACAGTATATGAGCGCACTTTCCGGGGAGATCCTGAAATGGCTGAAGCATACAGCTACCAGCGGACCCATCGGCATCTCCTTTTCTGCCGGGATTGATAGTGGTTCGGTATTTCTGCTTACCTATCATGCCCTGCTGGAACTGGGCGAAAGTCCCTCCAGGCTTAAGGCATTTACTTTGAATGTGGATGGCGACGGTGCGGACCTGAAACAGGCCAGGGAGTTCCTGAAGGCAGTAAACCTGGAGGTTTTTCTTGAGCCCATCGAGGTAAGTGCATCGGGACTTGATTGGAAAAAGACCGTGCAGGTGGTGGAGGACTACAAACCGCTGGATATTCAGGCGGCCACCATGAACCTGGCACTGCTGGAGGGGGTCCGCAGGCGTTATCCCGACTGGGTTCATATGATTGATGGCGATGGTGGGGATGAAAACATGAAGGATTATCCCATTGAGGAGAACCCGGAACTGACCATACGCAGTGTGCTCAACAACCTGATGCTCTACCACGAAGGCTGGGGTGTCGGAAAGATGAAGCATTCGCTCACCTACAGCGGTGGGCTCAGCAGGGGGTATATGCGTACCTATACCACCGCCGACACCATGGGCTTCAATTGCTTCAGTCCCTATACCCTGGAAAATGTGATTGAGATCGCCGAAGGCATTCCCTTTATCGACCTGACCGACTGGGATCATGAGAAGCTTTATGCCCTGAAGGGCCAGGTGGTTTCCAGTGGAATGAAAGCAGTTACCGGGATGGATATGCCGGTTTTTGAAAAGAGGCGCTTCCAGCATGGTGCAGCCTCAAGAGATGCCTTCAACGCTCATTTCCCTGAAAAGGAGCTGGACTATCGCAAGGAGTTTCTATCCATCTATGAGTAACTTTCCCGGCCACCGGACGGATGGCCGTTGGATCCGGTCTATGCGGGGAGAGAAGTCCCCCGTGGATCCATTTTTACCCCATGGCTGGTTCAATGAACAGGAGCCCGGCCAGGATGGGAAGGTGAAAGAGGTGTCTGCCATTCTCCTTACCAACCGGGAGTGCCCCTACACTTGTCTGATGTGCGATCTCTGGAAACATACCATCAGCGAGACGGTTCCGGCGGGAGCGATTCCGGCACAGGTGGAATACGCTCTTGAAAGACTGAAATCATCCTCCAGCCTGAAGCTTTTTAATAGTGGAAGTTTTTTCGATCCCAGGGCCATTCCGGTGGAAGACTATGCAAAGGTTGCTTCGCTTGCATCCGCTTTCGATGTTGTCCTGGTGGAGAGTCATACAGCTTTTGTGGGAGACAAATGTCTGGAATTCAGCAGGATGCTGCCAGGGCAGCTGCAGGTGGCCATTGGTCTGGAGACGGTACATCCGGAGATTCTACCTGCCCTGAACAAGGGAATGAGCCTGGAGGATTTTAAGAAGAGCGTGGGCTTTCTCAAGGAAAACGGGATCTCCACACGCGCCTTTATCCTGCTGCGCCCCCCCTTTCTCTCGGAGGTAGAAGGGGTGGAGTGGGCCTGCAGATCCATTGATTTTGCCTTTGCCTGCGGTGTGGATGTCTGTTCGGTGATTCCGGTCAGATCGGGGAACGGGGCCCTTGACAGCCTGGCTGTCGAGGCATACTTCCAGGAGCCTTCCATCCTTTCACTGGAGCAGGTGCTTGCCTATGGGATTGCTTTGAAGAAGGGACTGGTTTTTGCTGATTTGTGGGACCTGGATCGTTTCTCCACCTGCGAGAGCTGTAAGGTGTCTCGAAAGAAACGACTTCAGCAGATGAACCTGGCTCAGGAGATACTGCCCGGGATTAATTGCTCATGTTCAGGCTAAGCCTTAACTTACTGTCATGATTGGAATCGTCGGAGGAGTCGGGCCCCATGCCGGCCTGGACCTGATGAAAAAACTGTTGCTTACCTGTATGCTGATTCTTGTGGCAGCTATCTCTTTTACTCAGGAACGGGGCAGGGCCAGGGATTTTGGAATTGCTCCGGGTATTATGGAGACCGGTCCATGGAACGCCATTACGGATGTGGACGGGGTAATGGTAGGACACAGGACGCTGGTCCGGGGAGATTCGGTACGTACAGGTGTCACGGTGATCGTGCCCCACGGTGGGAACCTGTTTCAGGAGAAGGTCCCTGCAGCGGTCAGTGTGGGCAATGGCTTTGGCAAAGCACTGGGTTTTACCCAGGTACAGGAACTGGGAAACCTGGAGACTCCCATTGCACTGACCAATACCCTCAATGTTTTTACTGCAGCATCAGCCCTGGTGGATTATTCACTGTCCCTTCCGGGCAATGAACAGGTCCGTTCAGTGAACCCGGTGGCAGGGGAAACCAACGACGGGTGGCTCAATGACATCCGGGGCCGGCATGTTAGTGAAGCGGATGTACTGGAGGCCCTGATCCGGGCGCAAACCGGTCCGGTGGCAGAGGGTAATGTGGGAGCCGGTACCGGAACACTTTGCCTGGGATTTAAGGGAGGGATCGGGACCTCCTCCCGGAAGCTGCCGGGGTCCAGAGGAGGATATACGGTTGGAGTGTTGGTGCAAACCAATTTCGGGGGCATCCTGACGATCAATGGGGCACCTGTGGGAAAGGAACTGAAGAACCACTATGTGGCACAGGGTGGCGGGTACAGGGTAGATGGTTCCTGTATGATTATCATAGCCACCGATGCACCTCTCTCGGACAGGAACCTGGAGCGGCTGGCTAAGCGCTCCTTCCTGGCACTTGGACGGGTGGGTTCCTTTATGTCCAACGGCAGTGGAGACTATGCCATTGCTTTTTCCACGCACCCCGAATGCCGCATCCCATACCGGAGCGACCACCAGATCAGGAAGTCTCCTGAACTTGAAAACGATGCTATGTCACCACTTTTCCTGGCCGTGGTGGAAGCCACCGAGGAAGCGATTTACAATTCTCTGTTTGTGGCAGAGGATATGACCGGTTATAAAGGACGATTCAAACAGGCACTCCCGCTTGATCGCACCCTGGAGATCCTGGATCGTCACGGAGCAAGGCAATAATTTTCATTATCTTCGATGGCATGAGCAGCAGAGCGCCCTTTCATCCCATCCTAATGCATTTTGCGGCACGGCATGCCGGGTATTCCTATGGTCAGTTTGCTTCCGATTACAGGGCACTGGTGGAAAGCAATCTGCGATGCCGGGACGATTTTGGCATGGATGCAGTGGGAGTGATCTCTGATCCATACAGGGAGACTGCTGCCTTTGGGGCCAGGGTGAGCTTCCCCGATGAAGCGGTACCACGTTGCACAGAGATCCTGGTTCGTTCCCTGGAGGATATTGCCCTTTTGAAGAACCCGGATGTCTATCAGGAAGAGCGAACCCTGGACCGGATCAGGGGAGCAGAAGCGCTGAGAAAGCAACTGGGCCATAAGACACCTGTCATTGGCTGGATCGAAGGCCCCCTGGCTGAAAGCTGTGACCTTGCAGGTGTCAATGAGATTTTACTTAAGATCTATATGGAGCCTGATTTCATCAATCGGCTTATGGACAAAATCATGCCTACTGCTAAAGATTTTGCCAGGGCACAGGTGGAGGCAGGTTGTGATATCATCGGGGTGGGCGATGCCATCTGTTCCCAGATAGATGTGGAGAACTACAGAGAATTAGTAAAGGAGAGGCAGCGGGAACTTTTTGAATATATCCAGTCCCTTGGCGCAAAAGTGAAGCTGCATATTTGCGGGAACATCACACACCTGCTGGAGGATATCCGTGAGGTAGGCCCCGATATTGTGGATATTGATTGGATGGTGGATATGCAGGAAGCTTATGATAAACTTGGTGAAGGCATTGTCCGCTGCGGGAACCTGGATCCGGTAACGGTCATCCAGGATCAAGGGCCGGAAGCGATCATCCGGGATACGGGTATGCTCTGCAAACAAGAGGAGGGGAGGCCTTTCATCCTGTCCGGGGGCTGTGAAATTACTGTAAACACCCCGGTGGAACACCTGAAGGCCATGCGAACCGCCTCCCAAACCAATAACCATTAACTTAATAACTCATTAACATATTAACCTTTTTTATATGCGACCATACATTCTTTCAGAGACCCACTGGTCAGACATCAGCGAGCAGGAATTTGACCTGGCCATACTCCCCTGGGGAGCCACCGAAGCACATAACCTGCATCTGCCCTATGGCACGGACAATTATGAAACAGAGTCCCTGGTTTTTGAAGCGGCCCGGATGGCCTGGGAGCAGGGAGCAAAAGTGATCGTCTTGCCAACCATCCCCCTGGGAGTTAATACGGGTCAGTCCGATATCTTTATGACCCTGAATATGAATCCTTCCACCCAGCAAACCATCCTGGAGGATATTGCGGACAGTCTGGAGGGTTATGGAATTGATAAACTCCTGCTGGTAAATGGTCACGGGGGGAACGATTTCAGGCAGATTCTCCGGGAGGTTGGGGCCAATTACCCCGATCTCTTTATGGCCACCTGCAACTGGTTCCAGTCGGTGGATCAGAGCAGGATTTTTGAAAGTGATGGCGGACATGCCGATGAAATGGAAACCAGCCTGATGCTCTATACCCATCCAGAGCTTGTGAAACCGCTGGACCAGGCCGGTGAGGGCAAGGCGAAGAAGTTCAGTATCGAGGCCCTGAACGAATCATGGGCCTGGACGGAGCGGAAGTGGACCCGGTGCACAGACGATACCGGCGTGGGCGATCCCCGGAAGGCCACCCTTGAGAAAGGGGAACAGTATTTCCGGGAAGTCACGGCAAAACTGGCAAATCTCTTTGTATCTCTGGCAGAAACAGGAGATGCAGAGCTCTATGCATGAGTCTCCATTTTTTGTGAACGATCCTTCCGAGGCACTCTGGACAGGCTGGGATACAAAAAAATGGAGAGACATTGACTGGCACAGGGAATTGACACGGGCCATTCACCAGGCCCCGGTTGATGAGAATCTGCAGCAGTCCAAACTGGCTGAGCGAATGAGAAGTATAGCGGAGTATTAATTTCTTATTATTTTTCTTTATCACATTGATAAAGAGATGCAAAATGAATACTTTTGCATCTCCTAAGACACTATGTATTTTAAATACCAAAACCATGCAGTTTAAATCAAAAGTTGAGACAGCTTTTTATAAAATCTCCGGTGAACCGGAGATCACTACCAACATTCCCTTTATTGTGGTGGAAAACTTTCCGCTGATGGGTTTACTTACCGCGCTCCGATTCCTGGAGTGGGTCAGCGAAAACCCCAAGGGAGTTATCAGCCTTCCCACGGGTAAAACCCCGGAGTATTTTATCAAGTGGACAACACATCTGCTGGAAAAATGGGATGAGAAAAAGATTAAGGAACTGAGAAGCAAGTATGGACTGGCCGAATTGAAGAAGCCTTCCCTGAAGGGTCTCCATTTTGTACAGATCGATGAGTTTTATCCCATCAGTTCATCCCAGCATAACAGTTTTTATAATTATGTTCAGAAATATTATATCGAGGGTTTTGGTCTCGATCCGAAAAATTCACTGCTGATCAATTCAGATGAAATTCCTTTGGCAGAAGGCAAACATTTCAGTGAAATCTTTCCCGATAGCCGGGTGGACCTCTCACTGAGGTACCGTGAACCCAAAGGTCGAACCGAGAAACTGCAGCAGGAATCGGTTTTCCTTATCGATGACTGGTGTACAGACTATGAGCAAAAGATCAGGGATAAGGGAGGGATTGGATTCTTCCTGGGTGGTATCGGTCCGGATGGCCACATTGCTTTTAATGTAAGGGGATCCGACCATTACTCAACTACCAGGCTGACTGAAACCAACTTTGAGACCCAGGCAGTTGCCGCAGGTGACCTTGGAGGAATCGAGATCTCCCGCAACCGGTTGGTGATCACCATCGGTCTCGATACCATTACCCACAATCCGGATGCAGTGGCATTGATATTTGCAGCGGGGGAAGCAAAAGCCAGTATGGTGAAAGAGGCGCTGGAGAATAAAGCTTCCGTACTCTACCCGGCCTCTGTACTGAATAAACTGGATCAGGCACGTTTTTACCTGACCACAGGTGCAGCTGCCAGTCTTCAGACATCGATTGATGCTTATTACAAAGAGGGTGAGTGGACCCAGGCGAAAACGGATCGGGCTGTTATTGACCTCTGTTCCAGACTGGACAAGTATGGTCATCACCTTACGATGAGCGATCTGAAAGAGGACAGGTATTGTAAAATGATTCCCGGTCTGAACGAGAACACCGTATCAGAGGTATTCAAATCTATCGAGGTAAAATATGAAAAGGGAACAGCTGTAGAGAAGAACCAGATATACTATCATACCGGGCCCCACCATGATGATATCATGCTGGGAATCAATCCCCACGTCCACAGACTTTCCCGGGAGGATAGCAACACCAGCTATTTTTCAGTGCATACCTCAGGATTTACGGCAGTAACCAATGATTTTGTGATTAAGGCTCTGGAGGACACCAAGCGTTTCCTGGACAAGGGACAAATGCAAATGACCAGCTATCCTGACTTTTTTGAAAGCGGATATAAATTTAAGCGTGATAAGGATGTGAACCACTACCTGCTGAAAGTAGCTTCCGGTGAGGAATGTGAACTCAGAAGGGGGTTGGCTCACAGGATTGTGCGTGATATGGTGGGTCTTTATAAGCTGAAAAGTGTGGATCAGCTTCGCGATCAGATTAACAATATCATTCACATCCTGAAAAAGAGCTACGACGGTGAGGTCAATCAACCTGATATACAGAAGTTGAAGGGCATGATCAGGGAGTTTGAGGAAGAGCTGGTCTGGGGCTACTTTGGATTTGAAACCAGCCATGTCAGTCACCTGAGGCTGGGCTTTTACACAGGGGAGGTTTTTACGGAGCAGCCCAGTTTAGAGAGGGATGTGGAGCCGGTCCTGGCAGAGCTCAGGAAATATAAACCCACGGTGGTGAGCCTGGCCTTTGATCCTGAGGGCAGCGGCCCTGATACCCACTACAAGGTGCTGCAGGTGATTGCTGAGGCTTTGCGTATGTGGAGTGAAGAGGAGGATCTGTCTGAGCTAAGGGTTTGGGGATATAGGAACGTGTGGTACCGTTTCCATCCGGCAGAAGCCAATATCATTGTGCCGGTCTCCCTGAATGCCATGGGTGTTATGGACGGTGCATTCACCAATAGCTATCTGAGCCAGGTGAACGCTTCTTTCCCCTCTTATCAGCACGATGGCAAATTCAGTGATCTGACCAAGCGTATCTGGGTGGAGCAGTTAAAGCAGATACAGTTGCTGGTAGGAAAAAGCGCCTTCTACCAGAGCAAGAATCCACGTACAAGGTCAGCAAACGGACTGCTTTATTTCAAAGAAATGAGCATTGATGAGTTCCTGACCAATGCCCGTCAACTGGAGAAATCCATGGAGGGCGTGGTCCTTTAAGAATACAATCCAATGACTCAAAAGAAGAGGATGTATCAAAAGATGAAGCCTCTATTCTTCTACTCAGGATAGACTTTAAACAATCCATATATGAAAATAACTGTTGCACTTTTAGCAGGAGTAACTTTGCTCCTCCTCGGATGTGAAAAAAATAACAAAGAACCTGAATACACAGCATACACTTCAATAGCAGCGGGAACCAGATTTTCACTGGCGGTGAAAACCGATGGTACCTTATGGGCCTGGGGACAAAACGAGTACGGGCAGCTTGGGGATGGTACGAAAGCGGATGCTGTGGACCCTAAGCAAATTGGAGCTGGTTTTGTTTCAGTTGCCGCTGGCAATGACATCACACTGGCTTTGAAGCTGGATGGAACACTGTGGACTTCCGGACGGTACTACATGCCTGGCACTTAAAAATGACGGCACCCTGTGGGAATGGGATGGTCCACATCATAGTGAGAGCGAACCCAGAAAGATAGGAGATGAATTTATGGCAATCTCCAGAAGTAAATCCCATGGTTTTGGAGTGA
>JAYEOJ010000588.1:0-1963 GCA_034722835.1 Bacteroidota bacterium
GTTCCGCTTGCCAATATGTTCAAGCGCTTTACCGGCATAGGTGGGTAATTGTTTAATAGGACATTTTGATAGCTGCTCCATAAGCAATGGATCGGTGATATTGTGATAAGCATCAAAGCGGTTCAGCTTCGCCAGAATATCCACACCGCAGTCGATGGTGATCACGGAACCTGTATTTACAGCCTCCATAATCATATCCATAGACCTAAACAACTCTTCATGACAGATCGGGACAATGCAGGTGATTGCAGCCATGGCTCCCCAAACCAAACGGTTGTTCCTGCTGGCAAGTAAGGTAAGGAATTCCGAACAATGCGGGGCGATCAGTTCGGGATTGCGATATCCAATTTCATACAGGGTTTTAATGCTGTCACTTTGAATATTCCGGTCTTGGTGCTTTAGTAAGCCTACCAGCTCCTTTACTGCTTCACTATTTCCGCTTGCGGCGATTGCGTCTGCCAATGCAATATTTGCAGCACTTCCTTTCGAGCCCTGCACGGACGACAATAGTTCTATGATGGACATATGCTGTAAATGGTTTACTGAGTTCATGAACTCCAGCGTTCCAGTTTTGGGATGCCTTTGGTGAAAAAACCTGACATAAATTTCGGGAATCCCATCTCGATCATTTTTCCTTTCACCAACTCCTTCATCTCATCAGCAGTCATATCGGGTTGAACAAAAGCTCCGGCAGTATAGCAATAGCTGCAATATTTTGAATTTCTGGAGCCATCTGAATTGGTTCCGCCTAGCTCCGGATCCCTTTTCATGGGCATGCCGCAGCTCTGGCAATTCTTATAAGTTGTCATAATATAAAGATATTGGTCCTTCGTTAAAGGTAAAACACCATACTGACAACCCTATGTCAGTCCCCCGAAGAATTTATTAATCCCATGATGTATTGATCCAAGGTAATGTGATCGGTTTTTCTAAAGGAGAGGGCGGTTTGGTTCAGTTCCAGAATGCTGGATACGATAAAATCCCTATATGATTCCCTTGTCCAGCAATAGGCAATGGTGTGCCACTGGTCTCCATAGAAAGTTAGTCCAATGGGCTCGACCTCTCTTTCAGACGTCTCAGACTTTCTATTCCGATAAGTGATCTTGATGATTCGTTTTCGAATGATGGCAGATTGAACCGCAAACAGATGATTCTCCTCATCGGTCCCGGTTTCAAGCATATGGAATTTGTTTGAATCGGTAATGGTTTCGACCATATCCTTCTGACTGTCATTTAGGGCATATTTGACCTTATCCAGGGCATTGTCAAAGTGCGAAAAGGTAAGGTGATCTGCAAACCTGCGCATGAGTCTCCCAGCCAGAGTTAGGGCCACTGCCTCCTCTTCTGAGAATGAGACCGGTGGAATAAAGTGGGTATCCAGAATATGGTATCCCCGGTCTTTTTCATAGCTAACGGGAACGCCAATCTCGTGAAGAGAGACCAGGTCCCGATAGATGGTCCTTTCACTAATATCAAATTTCTCAACCAATCTCTCTAATGTAGTATAGTTTCTCGATTGAAGAAAAGTAATGATCCCTGTTAAGCGTTCGATTCGTTTCATATCCCTGGTCTTTGAATGAAAGAGATAAAGAACAGCTTTTATTTCTTTATAAAACGGAACACGATGGAGTAGAGCAGCAGGATCACCGTGAGCAACACGGCAATCCGTCCAAGGTAATCACCATGTTTCACATAGAAGGTGATTTTGTCGTTCTTGTTGAGGGTCCCCTTCAGCCCTGAACGCTCCCACCATCCGATGCGGGCCAGCTCCACGCCCCGCTGATCAATCAGCGAGCTGATGCCGGTGTTGGCACTACGGGCTACGCTGCGGCGGGTTTCGATGGCCCTCAGGCGGGCAAAACTGTTATGCTGCTTGTGTCCGGGGGTATCCTTCCACCAGCCGTCGTTGGTAATGATAAACAGAAAATGGGCTCCGGCTTCACTAATATATTCGGTAACATAC
>JAYEOJ010000589.1:0-1963 GCA_034722835.1 Bacteroidota bacterium
TATTCCCTTCGATCGTCTCAATAATTTCCGGACGATTCAGGAGCTTATCAAATTTCTCCAGCAGTTGGTTCTCCTTTTTGGATAATACCCGGGTTTCAATAAAATTGCAGTCGGGCTCCAATGATTCTTTTCGGATAATATCCCGCTCAATCAGAGAATTGATTTTGGCCCTGTCGTCACTAATGGTATCCAGGTTTACCACATCATCGAACAGGCTGTTAAAAAGGGAATTATTAAATCCCGGTGCTCCTTTGTCCAACTGGCATTCATCCGGTAGTACAATAAAATCATGTTTGAACCCACCTCCCAACCACCGAAGATTAGTGCCTTTCTCGCTGAAATACAGGGGAATTCCTTCGCTTTTCATCCGCCTCAGGTCCAGAAGCGAAAAGGGCTTCTTCTTGCCATTCAGCCGGAACATTTTACTATTCAGCAGTTTGTAGAACACAGATTCCGAAGGGGACGGATTTCTGGGCTTTTTGCTGTTTGCATTCCAGAAGGTTTTAATACGTTTGCGTAATACATACAGATTAGCCAGTTTCACCTCATCTGTCAGGTCCCGGAACTGCTGATCCATGAGTTCCAGTAGACTTTCATTTAAATCTGATATCATATTCCTATAGTTATAATCCAGATAGAAGGAGTCCCTGCTTATGGTTACAGACAGTTGATTGCAGTTCAGCACCATCTCCAAACCGGGCATAAAGGGCGTTTCAGTGGCATGAAAATCATCCAGATTGTGATGCACGTTATATCCTCCCGTTATGAAATACCGTATTGGCATTTCGGAGATGTATTCGTATTTACACAGGATGGTGGTTGCTCTGAATCGATTCCCTGTATTGAAGAATCCATTACAGTGGCTTTTGTCAAAGAAATAGGCATTCGTATACGCGGCCTCTTCCCATACCGATTGAAATCTTGCTCCATTCATCTGAATATCACATGGGTAGTACCTCAGACTGCTTTTGCCATAGTCGATACACTGTTTTACCGAGCCCGTGCGATCGAAAAAGACTTTTACTTCCGTACTAAAGTCAATGGGGTGATCCAGGACTTTGGAGTTTAATATGGGCCTGTGGCCATCCCTTACAATAATATATTCCAGTTTTATAGCCTGATCTTCGCATTTGGTGGTGATCTCGACTTTCCTGGTACCCAGCTTGGGATTAAAAATGGAAAAGAATCCGATCCCGAATTTTCCGATCTTGTTGGGATCGGCATGCTTATCAGTACCCCCCATGCTTGTTACCAGTTTGATCTTTTCCAGGTTCAACCCGGATCCATAATCCTTCAGGGATACCCAATTGTCGCCGAAGGTGATTACACCGCGTCTTTTGCTCCAGGGGACACTGGAATCATAGCTATCTAAAAAGTTCTGAATGAGTTCTCCAAAACCCCTGCCGGGACTCCCTCCAAACTGACGGGATATGATCTTTTTCCAACCTTCATCCAGATCTATACGAAGACCATCGGGAATAACAAAATTGGAGTTGCTTGCTGCCTCTGTTTTATGTTTCATAGTTGTAATTAATTAAGATTTTAGTAAGGATCAGTTTAAATTCTTCTTGATAGAGTCACTCAGACTGTGTCTGAAGTCCTTGAATAGCTGATTATAGGCTTTCCGGTCCTGGTCCGGTTGATTTAAAGCCTTCAGTTCAGCTAGTTTGGCAATACCATCCAACATTAGCAATTCCTTCCGGGTATCAGCCGATAGATAGGGAAACACATTCCTGCCATCTTCCAGGCACAGAGAGATTCCCCAGTGACCGGCTAATTTTGGATTCACTGCGGCCAGGCCGACCAGCTTTTTTATAAGCGGGTGGTACAGGTTTAATACGATGGTGTGATTTACATAGATGAACAGATGTGTCAGACAGGGCGTTTTAAAGTCTTTCTCCACCAGGAAGCTGGCTTTCCATTTCAATGTTGAGAGATCCCGGCAGGCCTCCTCTACTTCACT
>JAYEOJ010000590.1:0-1957 GCA_034722835.1 Bacteroidota bacterium
TAGACCAGGCGGTCCCCATAGGTCATCATATCTGTGAACTCCAGGTTGTACCTGGATTCAAAATCCTCCTTTAGAAAATCTGGCCGGTTTTTAATCACATCGAGATTCAAAGAAGTTTGGATCCCCGATCGCAGCTTGATCAGGACCGTATCCTCGGCGGTGACGTCCGTAATTTTTCTTTGCTTCTCAATGCCCACATGATCACTGGATATCAAAGAAGCATAAGGTCCTTTTGCCACATTCAGGACTGCTTCGGAGTATACCATGCAATGGTCATTTCGTTTGACCGACTCCCTGTAGAAAGCCGTCATGGTAGCATGGTTATCCAGGTAGTTCCCTGGAATCCTGCGTATGGCCTCATGAAGCAACTTGACCGGATCGCTGTACCTGATGATCACTTCCTGAAGCGGGATCAGCTCCTTTTCCAGCTCAATTTCCAGGTTCTCCCTGAGAGGATAACTTACAGGGTACATCATGGTTTTGTATCCCATAAAGGATATAACCATCATGGGATCGGGAAGGTCAAGGGGAAGTTTGAAGGAGAACTCCCCCTGCTGGTTGGTGATGGATCCCAGGCTGGTTTCCAAAAGTGCAATGGTTGCATAGGGAAGAGCTTTTCCTGAACGTTTGTCCACTACCCGGCCCTTTAGAAGGGCCCGGTCGATGGTGCTGCTGATGGGGGATGGAGCGATCTCATTTTTCCTGTAGATAACTATGTTTTTTTCGATGGACCTGTAGTCCAGTCCCGGATCCAGCAACAGGGAGTCGAGTGCTTCTTTCAACAGCAGGTTGGATACCCTGAACTGAACCTTTTGCCTGCCGTTAATAATGGCAGCATCATAGGTAAAATGGTAGCCGGTTTGTAAAGTAATCTCATCCAGAACCTGGTTGATGGTCTGGTTCCGGGAAGATACACTGACCTTAACTGAGGGAAAGGATTCCTGACCGTGGGTAGGTAAGACAAGGAAGAGGGATAACATTAAAAGGAGAAGTGTCGGCCATTGATGTCCGGACAGATATCCTCTTGATTGATTCCCCATGTGTATCCTATTTGGTCAAAAAATAGCTATTCTCTTTGTGGCTGATACTCAATTCAAAAGCTGTACCGATGGTCTCCAGGATGGCATCGATGGATTGTCCACTGTAAGAAGTGGTAATCCGCATGTCTGCCAGGTCAACATCTTCTGCATGGATATCCACATGATAGGACTCTTCCAGTTCCCTGATAACCTCCATCAGGGCTGAATTTACAAATTTAAAATCTTTTGTTTTCCAGGAAATGTAATTGGGATCTTCCTGTACCTTACTGCCGAGAATCCTGTTTTCAATAGTTCCGAACTCCTCAGGCTCCAGTTGAATAAACTGGTCAGATGCTTCCAGAGATACCCGGACCTTACCGGTTTTCACATAAATTTCAACATCAGACGAGTGATCAAGCTGCTTTACATTGAAGGAGGTACCCAGTACAGTTACAAGCAAAGCACCGGAACGAACCGTAAAAGGATTCTGGGGATCTGACATGACTTCGAAGAAGGCTTCACCCTTGAGTTCAACGGCTCTCTGATTTGTAAAGGCTTTTGAGTAGCTAATCTCTGCTCCTTCGTTCAGATAGACCCTGCTGCCATCAGGCAGATCCACCGTGGATACTCCCTCTTCAGCGAGGTGATGCCTGAAGGCCCTTTCCGCATTGTCCTGGATCACTCCAAAATAGAGCGCCGGGATCCCAATGGCCAGAACCAGTGCAATGGATGCAGCAATCCTGAGTAAGGGTGTGAATCTGCCCCGGTCCCGATTGTCGGCCTGTTCCTCAAGAAGTCCTTCCGAATCCAGCCTCTGATGCAGCTGGTCCCAGGCCTCTTCGGAATTCCAGTCTTTCCGCGAAGGATTCTGATCAAAATATTTCCAGTTCTTTTCCATGTTTTTCAGTTCTGATAGTTGCTCCTGGCTTTTCTCAGAT
>JAYEOJ010000591.1:0-8256 GCA_034722835.1 Bacteroidota bacterium
TTCCTTATCGACAGAACCTATTTGTGAGCACTCCAGTCCCCAGTGTTGAGCAAGCTCACTTATTTTTTCGAAATCCCCAGGATCGGTAGCCAGCAGCATCTGCTCCTGTGTCTGTGAAAGCAGCACCTCCAGGGCATCAATATCCTCATGGAGCTTTGGCATCTCATGAATCCTGATCTCCACACCAAGGCCACCTCTGTCTGCCATCTCGGCTGCGGCACAAAGCACCCCTCCGGCACCAATATCCTGCATGCCCCTGATCAGACTTGCCTCATTGAGCTCATGAATGCAATCCATCAGAATTTTACCACTGGCCGGATCGGCCACCTGTGATGCGGGAACCATCTGTCCCTTATTCCTGAGAGCTTTGGATGCAAACCCGGCTCCATGAACACCCCGGCCTGAAGTCTTCTTGCCAAGCAATACGATGTCTTGTCCCGCTTTGGTAAATGCAGCCCTGATCATCCGGTCCTTATGGACAATCCCCACACCCATCAGGTTTACCAGGGGATTGAATTTGTAACTATCGTCAAACAGGATCTCTCCACCCACCACCGGAACACCAAAATTATTGGAATAACTGCCCAGAGCACTTACAACTGCATTGACCATTTCACGGATATGCTTCTCCCTGGGATTCCCGAAGCGCAGGATATTCAGCAGTCCCACCGGCTCGGCACCCATGGTAATCAGGTCGCGGTTTACATTCCCCACTCCCACCGCACCCTGACGCGGATCAACGGCGATGGGATGGTTATGCGATTCCATTTTTATCACACAGGCCAACTCATCATTGATGTGAATCACACCCGCATTCTCATCCCCTGCGGGAATAAAAACATCTTCACCCGTAACAGGCATTTCTTCCAGCCACTTGATGGAGCTTTTGTAGGAGATGTGTTCCGACCACATGGCGGCAAACATGTTCAGTTCGAAAGGGCTGGGCTCCCGGCCCAGCATGGATTCAATGGAATAGAGCTCATCCTGTGTCAGGTAGGAAAGGGCACGTTCTTTCAATTGGGGGCTGTTCAGATCCATATTCGTATCGATTAATGCACAAATATAGTGAATAGATCATCAAGATAATTTTTACATTTGTTGGAAACCTGATTTCATGAAACCCATAGCCATCATCACAGGAGCATCAGCAGGATTTGGAAGAGCCACCGCCATTGCCCTGGCAAGAAACAATTATGATGTGATTATCACCGGGCGCCGTTCTGAGAAACTTGAATCGGTAGAAGAAGCGATCAGGGCAAAGACGGATGCGGATGTACTTTCTCTGACCTTCGACATAAGGGATCAGGATGCGGTCAACAATGCCTGTGGAAAACTCACCGGAAAATGGGCTGAGATTGATGTACTGATTAATAATGCCGGACTTGCCGCAGGCTTAAGCCGCATTCATGAAGGCAATGTGGATGACTGGGAGCAGATGATCGATACCAACATCAAAGGCCTGCTGTATATCACCCGCCTGATTACACCCGGGATGGTAGAAAGATGCAGGGGACATATCATCAACATCGGATCCATAGCCGGGAAAGAGGCCTATGAGAACGGCAATGTATACAATGCCTCCAAGTTTGCCGTGGACGGACTCACCCAGGCCATGCGCATCGATCTGGTGGAGCATGGAATAAAAGTAACTGCCATAAATCCCGGAGCCGCCGAAACCGAATTCAGCCTGGTCCGTTTCAAGGGAGACCAGGCCCAGGCCGACAAGGTATATGAAGGATTTACTCCCCTTTATGCCGAAGATATTGCCGAAGCCGTCCTGTTTGCAGTCACCCGTCCACCCCATGTGAATATAGACGACCTGGTCATCATGCCAACGGCCCAGGCCAGGTCCAGGAAAATTATACGTAAGAATCCATAAAATTTGTACTAATCCATAACATTGAAAACCTAAACTACCACCTATGTATACCGTTGAATATCTAGATCAGTTTACCAGGAATGTATTTGAGAAAATGGGCTGCAGCCCTGAAGATGCGAAAATGGCCACCGATGTGTTTATCGCTGCCGAGCTGAGGGGCTATTCCAGTCACGGCATGATCCGCATTAAGGACTATTTCCAGTTGTGGCAGGCCAAACGCATCAATGTTACTCCGGATGTTAAGATCGTCCATGAATCGCCCAGTACTGCAGTGGTGGATGCGGACGGCGCCATCGGGATGATTGCAGCCACCAAGTCCATGAAAATTGCCATTGATAAGGCAAAAACTGCCGGGACCGGCTGGGTTTCCACCCGTGGATCGAACCACTATGGCATTGCGGGTTACTACTCCATGATGGCCCTGGAACACGATATGATCGGGATCTCCATGACCATTGCCAATCCACTTGTGGCTCCAACTTTCTCTGTATCACAAATGCTGGGAACCAATCCCATTGCCGTGGCTGTACCGGCCGGAATACACCCTCCTTTTGTGGCGGATTTCTCCACCACCCCCATCGCCCGCGGAAAACTGGCTGTGGCAGCAAAAAAAGGAGAAAAAGTACCTCTGGGCTATGTGCAAAATGCAAACGGGGAACCCTCCGATAATCCGGACATACTTAAGGAAGGCGGCACCATGGTGACCCTGGGTGGAACCCGCGAACAGGGCAGTCACAAGGGCTATTGCATGAGTGCAGTTGTTGATATCTTCTCAGCAGTACTATCGGGTGCCAACTTCGGACCTTTCTGTCCCCCTTCAGTGGCTTACCTTCCTGTAAAAGATGAAAAGGTGGGTGAAGGCACCGGCCACTTTTTCGGTGCCATGCGCATTGATGCCTTCCAGGAACCGGAACAGTTCAAATCTCAGATGGACAAGTGGATCGAGACCTTCAGAGCTGCCAAACCGGCCAAAGGCTACGATCGCGTCATGATCCCTGGTGACCCTGAGCGAGAAAACGAGGAACGCATCAGCAAAGAGGGAATTGATGTACTTGTTCCCGTTCAGAAGGAGATGAAGGAGATCGCCGATGCACTGGGGCTTGAATTTGAACACAAGTAGTTCATTTAGCCTGCTGGGCTCGAAACTCAAGTGATCCATTAAGCTTTATGACCTGATCCTGCTGGGTATCGTTATGCCCTGCCGTTAGGATAAGGGCGTGGGGAAATTTGACAATTCCTAATTCCAATTCACAAATATCTAAGCTTTCCTTCTTCATATGCTGAATTGTGTCGAGTGATATATGTTTATTTTATACTCTTTTTAATAGTATTTTTTATGCTTTTTATGTTACTTTTCGTATATTTGTCACATATTGAACATCTATGTTTGAGTTCGACAAAAACAAGAGTGAAGCAAACAAAAGAAAACATGGGATTAACTTTGAAACTGCCAGGAGGCTTTGGGAGGATTTCAACAGAGTGGAGATTCCTGCCAAATGGATAGATGAACCCAGGATTCTTCTAATTGCCAGGCTAGAAGAGGAAATCTGGGCTGCCATATTCACTCACAGGGAAAATGCCATCAGGATTATTTCAGTCAGAAAAGCCAGAAACAATGAAAAAGAAATATATAACAGCCGCCGAATTTGACAAGCGATTTGATGCCTCAGAAGATCTTTCTGTGCATTACGATATAGATCAGGCAACACGTCCCGCATTGGAACAGCGCCGGGTGAGTGTCGACTTCCCGGTCTGGATGGTGCACCAGTTAGATTTAGTGGCCCGGCGCCTCGGGGTTACAAGACAGAGTGTAATCAAAGTGTTTATCTCGGAGAAGCTCAAAGAAGAAAGCCTCTGAAAAGCAGCTAGAACACAAACACCTCTTCTATCTTCATCCCAAATACCTGGGCAATGTCGTAAGCCAGCTTCAGGGAGGGATTATATTTTCCCTTCTCAAGGAAAACAATGGTCTCCCGCCTGACCCCCACTTTCCGGGCAAGGTCCATCTGTGTCAGGCTGTCTCTCGCCCGTAACTCTCTGATGCGACTAGTCATGGGATTTTCTGATGTAGCTATGGTAAATCCAGCTCAGGGCATAAATCACGGCCATTCCCAGGATGCCGGCACCAATAAGGGTACTCCTTTCCAGGTCGATTCGATCCTCAAAAAACATGAAAGCCAGCCACATGTAAAGGGAGACGTAATAGGCAGTAGCTGCACCTTTGCGGAGTATTCCTTTTGACATTTCATCCTCTGCCGGGAGATTCTGTTTGGCACTTTTCAGTCTTCTGAAGACCACTATAATTGCAAATGCAAGTACCACAAATTGGATGATCATTATGGAGGAACCTCCAAAATCCAGGGTGGCGCCCGATCTGATAAACCAGAAGATCATGGTCACCAGGACGGAGACAGCCAGTACGGCTATGAAAATTGCTTTTCTAATATTCCATCTATTCTGTTGCATAATTCTAACTTTATGTTATATATTTCTAATATAATGTTAGATTATTCTAACATGCTGTGCAAATATTTCTGGAAAAAAGTTTCGTAATTTTGAAATCCAGATGCGCAAGAATGGTCAAACCCATCTGGTGTGTATGTGTTATCATCGTACTATAAAAAGCGCAGGCAGGTGAACACAATGAATATACAGCAGCAATCCAGAAAGGAGTATTTCTTACGCATCAACCGGGTGGTTGATTACATAGATGCCCACCTGGACGAGGAGCATAGCCTGGAGAACCTTTCGCAGGTGGCCCACTTCTCCCCTTTTCATTTTCACCGGATATTCAGGGTACTTACGGGCGAAACTATAAACAACTATGTGAAACGGATCAGACTGCAGAAGGCAGGAAGTATGCTTATAAGTGACTACGAACAGCCTGTTACTGAAGTTGCTGCACTCTGTGGTTTTAACAGCACTGCGGTGTTCTGCAGGGCTTTCAAAGCCCATTTTGGGAAAAGCACCGGTGAATTCAGATCTTACCACCTGGGACAAGAGAGCAAGAATGGTCAATCGGAGCGCAATAATGGTCAATCCCTCACCGGATCCACCATGTACTTTAGCGATGAATTTTTAAACTTAAATCGCAACACAAACATGGAAACAAACATTGCAGTCAAAGAGATGCCGGCCATGGACCTGATCTATTGCAGGCATGTGGGACAATTTGACCAGATTGGCGGCGCCTACGAGAAACTTTTCAAATGGGCCGGACCCAGGGGACTGCTCCGCTTTCCCGAAACAAAAACCTTAACGGTCTACCACGACGATCCCAAGGTAGTAGATATTGAAAAACTGCGGCAAAGCGCCTGCATTACCGTTGACGAAAATGCCAAGCCGGAAGGAGAATTCGGGAAGATGCACCTTCCGGGAGGGCAGTATGCTGTGGGCAGCTTTAAGGTGAAGCCCCACCAGTTTGGTGAAGCCTGGGATGCAGTCTGCCGCTGGCTGGCCGATAGCGGTTACCAGCCCTCTGACGGCTACCCCTACGAATACTACCCGGAAGAGCACACCAACGAGAATCCACCCACCTTTACCGTGGACATCTGTGTGCCGGTGAAACCGTTGTAGCCACAAAGAATAAGCAAGCCTGATGAAAAAAAGGTGCCTCGAAAGGGCATCTTTCTTTCATAGTGTAAATGCTTGACATGTAATCATTTATTAATTATCTTAGTTGTATGCCTGCCTTTAGGGCACACCCTCTCAACAATTACATTATCCTGTATTCAATAACAGTATAACAAAACTGGTTCACCCTGGCTCTAAATCAAACATGTTCGAACGAGGCATTCTTCACCTGATTCCCCTTTTAATTATTTCCTTCCATTCGCTTTCAGCTCAGCAAGCCCCGGTCACCCTGCAGGACGTGGGAAAGCTGGAAGATTATTCCAATCCGCAGTGTTTTGCCTTGTACCAGGATTCTACCGGATTGTTGTGGATGAGTAATTGGTCGGGGATAGACCGATGGGATGGCAATCGAATGGTCAACTATCCCTACAATCCCTTTGATTCCCTTGGCTGGCCGAGCAGATATGTGGGAAGGTGGATCACCCGGGATGATCAGAACAATCTCTGGTGTATGGGATCCGGACTGGTCAGGTTCGACCTGGAAAAAGAGCGGTTCCAGAAAATACATCTTAGCTACGACAGTTCTGAACTGACCATCCGTTATCTGAAATACGATCCGGAAGGATACCTCTGGCTGGTCTGCAAAGAGGGAATCTTTCAATACAAGCACAAGGAAGATTTCCTCAAGAGAATACCCCTGTCGGGATCAAACGGGCAGGAAAAAGAAAATTACAGACCCAGAATGGTAAATATTCTAAGAGATACTACAGGCAGAGTCTGGATGTCCGACAACCACCTGGGACTTTTTTACTATGAAGCGAAAGAAGATGTCTTTATAAAACAGTCTTTGGATTTGCCTGCCCTTGTGGATGAGAATATGAACATGGTGAGGATGAAGAAGGATCCTCAGGGTAACTTCTGGCTCTTTGGAAATAAAGCAGAACTGGCCATGTTCAATCCATACACCCGGGAATTTGAATGGGCCGGTTTACCTGTCTATGATAAGGGCGCCCCCAGTACTGAAGGCGGTATGGCCATAGACGACCAGGGCAGAATCTGGTTTGGAGTGGACCGGGGTCTGATGCTCTATAATCCGTTTACCAACACTCTCACCCCCATGGATACAAGCTATGCCAGCAAAGGTATTTTCGATATGATCTCGGACCAGCATGGCAATATTCTGTTTGGAAGCTATGAAGGGGTTAAGATCATCGATTCACACGATGTTTCCATCCGTACGATTCATCTCACGGAGGAGTTATCATCCGAAGGTACCAACTGGGTAACCAGTGTAGCCCGGGATGGCCAGACGCTGTGGATGGGAACATTCAAAACCGGAATTATCAGATACAACCTGGAGACCGACCAGTTTATCCGATTCCGCGCAGATAACCGGCCCGGTGGTTTCGACCATCCCTATGTCTGGAAAGTGCTGCGCGACCGTACAGGCAGGATCTGGTTCACGGCAGGGTGGACAGGTTCCCTGTACCGGGTGGCCCCCGACAATAGTTCCTTTGAACAGTTCCATCCGGGTTCGAGCCATGTGATCACCCAGTGTGATGAGGGTTTCTTCTGGATCATTGATCCGGAAGGCATCGTAAGGTTCGATCCGGTCACCCAGGATACATTGCACATCCGTTTTAGAAAGCCTCTTCCGATCGAGTACGTGAGAAGTCATTTTGATTTCATAGCCTTTATAAGGGATAAGCAAGGCATATTCTGGTTTGGACAACAGGATGGCGGTTTGTACCGCATTGATCCGGAAAGCAGAGATTGGAGCCATTTCACATACAAGAGAAATAATCCAGAGGGGCTTCCTGACCAGCATGTCAGAAGCATACATTGCGACTCCAGAGGAACTATCTGGGTCTCAACCTGGAACGGATTGAGCAAGATCATCCCACAGACAGATAAGGATATGGTCCTCTCCTTCGACAACCACTTTATTCATGATCCCGACCTGGACCATACCCTCAAGATCACTGAGGATATCCAGGGTAATATATATGTGGGAACCCTGAGCGGACTTATGGTGATCCGTCCCGACGGGACCATCGACAAATATACCCACAAGGATAACCTTCCCAGAGATCCCTCTGCGATCTGGATGCTGGAAAAGGATCACGAAAACGGGGCTATCTATCTGGGACGTTCAGATATTGCCATAATTCCATCTGGATTTCTTGCTTCGGAAAAAAGTACTGCTCCCATCCTGTTTACAGGGTTCATGATTGGAGGAGAAAAGGTGAATCCGGGAGAAGACTCTCCTTTGAAAAGCTCTATAATGACGGCAGATCACATCAATCTGCGACACGACCAGAATTTTTTCCGCATTGATTTTGCCACCCCCTATTTCAGTCACCCGGAACGCAACCGCTACCGTTACTTCCTCGCAGGGATCGATCCGGACACCGTTTATTCCGGAAACCAGAGTTATGCCGAATACACCGACCTGGCACCAGGCAAGTACACCTTCTGGGTCACTGGTGCAATAACCAGAGGACCCTGGAACCCGGAAGGAAGATCCATCGAAATCATTATCCATCCTCCCTGGTACAGGTCAAACACAGCCATATCAGGATATTTCATAGCCATGCTCTTGCTGGTGTTCGGGTATGTCCGAATGCGGACCGAGAAGCTTAGAAGAGAAAAAAATATTCTCGAAACACAGGTAAGAGAACGAACCGCAGAAATCCGGCAGAAGAACGAAAAAATTGTCGAGATGGAGCGCTTGAAGACCAGGTTCTTCACGGATTTATCTCATGAGATCCGCACTCCTCTCTCATTGATATCCGGGCCCCTGG
>JAYEOJ010000592.1:0-1945 GCA_034722835.1 Bacteroidota bacterium
CAGATCAGATTCCTGCTCGGAACTCAGTTTGGATTCCCTGGCCTCATCTTTCTCAATCAGTCTGTCGACAATCTCCGAATCTACCCTGGCAAATCTGGAATCTTTCAGTTTGGTTTCCAGGTGATTCAGAAAATGCGTGTCCAGCTGACCATCCATCAGCAATACATCATATCCTTTTGCTTTTGCAGCTTCGATGTAAGAGAACTGTTCCTCCTTTTCGGTAGCATAGAGGTAGACCAAAGTTTTGTTCTTGTCCGTCTGGTTCTCCTTGATCAGTTCTTCATACTCTTTCATGGTGAAGTACTTGCCATCCATATTCTTTAAGAGTGCAAATTTCTCAGCCCGCTCATAGAACTTCTCATCCGACAGTACTCCATATTCAATGAAAAGCTTCAGGTCGTCCCATTTCTTCTCAAACTGCTCCCGATCATTCTTAAAAATCTCCTCCAGTCGGTCGGCCACCTTTTTGGTTATATGCGAGGAAATCTTCTTTACATTGGCATCGCTCTGCAAGTAGCTCCTGGAAACATTCAGGGGAATATCGGGCGAATCCAGCACTCCGTGTAAAAGAGTCAGGAACTCGGGTACAATGTCCTCAACCGAGTCGGTCACAAATACCTGGTTGCTGTATAGCTGAATTTTGTTCTTCTGAATTTCAATGTTGTTCTTGATCTTCGGGAAATACAGGATCCCGGTCAGCGTAAACGGATAATCCACATTCAAATGAATATTGAAGAGGGGCTCATCCCCAACGGGATAAAGTTTGCGGTAGAACTCTGCATAATCTTCATCCTTCACCTCGGAAGGTGGCAGGGTCCAGAGGGGTTTGGTTTCGTTAATGATTTTGTCCTTATCCAGCTCCACTTCTTTATCATCCTTCCATTCCTTCTCTTTACCAAAGGCAATCTCCACCGGAAGAAACTTGCAATACTTGTCCAGCAATTCACTGATCTTGTTTTCCTCCAGGAATTCTTCGCTATCCGAGTCGAGATGCAAGGTAATGGAGGTCCCCCGAGCAGAGCGATCGTTCTCCCCAAGGCTGTACTCCGGGCTGCCATCGCAACTCCATGAAACGCCTTTGGCATCCTCCTGCCATGAAAGGGTATCTATTTCCACCTTATCCGATACCATAAATGAAGAGTAGAACCCAAGGCCAAAATGTCCGATAATGGCATTGTTGTCATTCTTATACTTCTCCATGAAATCCTCCGCACTGGAGAAGGCGATCTGGTTAATATACTTTTCAACTTCTTCGGCGGTCATTCCGATTCCCGCATCCGAAACAGTGAGGGTCTTTTTCTTCTTATTCACTTCAACCCTTACGGTCAGGTCACCAAGCTCTCCTTTATAATCTCCTAGTGAAGCCAGTGTTTTAAGCTTTTGCGTGGCATCAACCGCGTTGGAAATAAGTTCCCTCAGGAATATCTCGTGATCCGAGTACAGGAATTTCTTAATAATGGGAAAAATGTTCTCTGTGGTAACATTAATCTTACCTTTCTGCATCATTCAACAATTTTAGGTTTTACATTTGATCACGAATGTGTCAAAGGCTATGCCAAGAGCTCTGAACTGACGGAATGTCAGTCTATGTTCCTGGCATCGATATCATCGCGGTAGTGCCAGCGCCCTTCCAAAAATTCCAGTCCGTCAATGGATCCATCGGGACCATAGAATTCAAAGTTTTTCTCATAAATGGGATGAAAGGGAACCAGGTGGTCAAAGGTAATCATATCTGTCCCGGGATCGTAGCGTACCGATATGGCCACCTGGCTGGAATACTCCAGGACCAGGCGATCTACCTTATCGCTACCATTAAAGAACAGCGATCTGATAAAATGAAGATCATTCCGCTGAATTGTCATCACTTCAACACTCTTAATGGTGGACCGTGAATTGTTAAAGTCCATACCCAGCAGGGTATAGTAAGTTTTGCGCTTGTAATGAT
>JAYEOJ010000593.1:0-8173 GCA_034722835.1 Bacteroidota bacterium
CTGTATATGTGGCCATTACACTTATTAACCTCACTTAATCTTTTAGATTTCGTATATATGAAAGGTCTTCCATAAATAACAAGCCCTGTTGAGACATTGCAACTCAGGAACGTAAGATTTGAATCATATCAGGGAAAGTTGCTCCATTCCTCCTCACTAAGCACAATTTTCATTGCCAGAAGTTCAAAGACCAGACAAAAAGCCTGTGTAATCAACATCAAAAATATACCTAACATACAGAAAATCTAACTGTTAGGACATCGGCATAGCTCGTAAATGATTATTAATTAGGAACTTGCATATATAAAAGGACTTTTATATTTTTGTAAAAGTACTTTCATAAATACCTTAGTATGTCCAGTACCATTGAAAAATTAGGCTACCTCGCAGGTGCCACACGCTTTAGACGTATAAGTGAAAGATTTTATATTGATGGTGATAAGATCTATCAAGAGGCCGGTATTAACTTCAAGGCAAGCTGGTTCCCTGTATATTATGTACTGGCGATTTCAGAATCCCCTGTGACCGTACTGCAGATAGCCGAGCAGATTAATTTCTCACATATCACTGTAAAGAATGTGTTAAGAGATCTAGAGAAGGATGAATTGGTAATTATTGAAACGAACCCGGCAGACAAACGCTCCAAATTGATATCCCTGACCATCAAGGGGCAAAAGCTGATATACAGATTAAAACCGCTCTGGATTTCTTTTGCGTCAGCACTAAAAAAATTATTTCAGTCAGGTCATCCGGATTTTCTGAATATTCTGAATAGAATTGACCGTCAGATTGAAGAGAATCCCATCAACCTACTGGTAGCACAGCAGGAATCCGAATCTATAGTGGTGGTTGACTACAAACCAGGCCTCAATAAGCAATTCCACGATCTGGCAGGACCATGGTTAACAGAAGAGGTGGATGGAAGGCTGAAGGAGGAAGATGGCATTACCCTGACTGAGCCGGAAGAATCACACTTCACAGAGGGTGGTTTTCTTTTCTATGCCATATACAAAGAGCAAATTGTTGGATTTGTGGCATTAAAAAGGCTGGATGAAGATTCGTTCGAGTTATCTGAACTCTATATCAATCCCAACTACCGAAACCTTGGGATTGATTTAAAACTAATAGAACGCTGCATCAGTCGCAGCATGGAAAACGAAGCCCGCGAACTCTGGCTTCAGACAGCCATGCGGATTCCGGATGCTCATCTGATCTATCTTGCACTGGGCTTCACAGAGAAATCAGCACCTGCAAAAATTACGGTTCAGGAGCAAACTAAAAAAGTTATGTGCCTCGATTTATGATTCAAACATCCTAAACTGGGCTATATAGATGCATGCATCATGTGGCGGATGTTATAGTTGAATTCCCGAAAAAGTCATTTCCTTTGCATCTATGTTTTTAATCGACATGCCCTTTGCATCAGACTTCCTTATTCAAACAATCAAAGAGAATAAGTACAGGGTTGTTTCAACCGCAGGTGCAAGAGCCTTGCTTCCCGACGAAGAATTAACCTGGGTGTCTGAAAAGGTAGCATCAAGATTAATCAGAGAGAATCCCGAGATGCCCCTTTATACGAACTCAGAAAATGCTCTGAACTGGCTGGAAAATCATCTTGGAGGCTCTTCCTTTGCCAAACATGCACAGCTATTTAAGGACAAGGTCCGATTCAGAGAGTTGATACATGCTTTATATCCAGGCTTTTTCTATAAAAGGATTCAACTGGAGGATATTCAAGGCCTCAAGGAAAATGAGCTCCCCTTCCCTTTTGTCATCAAACCCTCAATTGGATTTTTCAGCATAGGTGTACACGTAGTAAAGAACGCATCAGACTGGGAAGTTGCAAAGAAAGAACTGAATTACGGGAGCCTGAGATCCATATACCCCAGAAATGTACTGGATACTTCGACCTTTATCATGGAGGAGTATATTGAAGGCGAAGAGTTTGCCATCGATTGCTATTTCAACAACACGCGGGAGGTGGTGATCCTGAATATCATGCATCACCGCTTTTCATCAGGAGCTGATACCAGCGACCGGGTATATACGACTTCCAAAGACATTATTCACACCCATCTGGAAAGATTTCGCAGCTTTCTTCAAACCATCGGCGACCAGGCCGAGCTGAGAAATTTTCCTGCACATGTGGAACTAAGACTTGATTCGTCAGGCCATATCAATCCAATAGAGATAAATCCGCTTAGATTCGGAGGATGGTGCACCACTGCCGATCTGCTTGGTATTGCCACCGGAGCAAATCCTTACGATTATTATCTCCAAAAGCGCAAACCTGACTGGGACCGGGTTTTTGAAGGGAAGAGTCAGAAGATGTTCAGCATTGTTGTCTTAAACAATAACTCCGGTTATGCTCCGGAAAAGATCGATCGCTTTGATTATGAGCTGCTTGCTATGGATTTTGAAAAGCCCCTGGAAATTCGAAGAATGGATGTTCAGCAGTATTCCGTTTTTGGTTTTGTTTTTGCTGAAACAAGTCCGGAAAACGAACAGGAACTGGATAAGATCCTTGTTTCTGATCTAAGGAAATATATCACTTTGAAATAGTCAGAGGCTACGAAAGAACGCATTCATTCGCTCACTGATTTCATCCCTGATCCGCCTGAATTCCCCCAGGATCTGCTCCTCAGTCCCGCTGGCCTCAGCCGGATCGTCAAATCCAATGTGCAGCTGCTGTTTCACATCACCCAGGAAAACAGGACAATTTTCCTGTGCATGACCGCACACGGTGATCACAAAATCGAAAGAATCATCCAGGAACTGGTCCGCCTTTTTGGGATGGTGGTCCGAAAGATCAATCCCTTTTTCTTTCATCACCTCCACAGCCTTGGGGTGGACCCGGTCAGATGGCTCTGTTCCTGCGCTGAAGACTTCCAGCTGTGGATCAAAGGATCTCAAAAAGCCTTCGGCCATCTGGCTTCGACAACTATTGCCCGTACATAAAATTAATATTCGCATAAGATCATTCCCGAAGCATCAAATATACACCTCCTTTCGCCAGGACTACTCTGCCACTGAAACCCGGCTGCTTCTTCCCCGGGTATCAAAAGCGCATATTTTCACCACACCTGTAACTTCTACTGGCTCCAGGTAAACGGGAGAATCAAGATCCGGTTCTGTACCATCGATGGTATACCTGATGCTTAGTCCGGGAAAATCAATGTTAGCATAAAGCTTCCCTTCCTTGATGACAGCACCCGGAGGAGGAAGTCTGTAATTGTACCCGCCATGAAGGTAATCGAGACGAGGCATTTCACGCTGACCAACGATATTGGCAAAACGATTCCATTCCTTATCCATGGCAGCAACCCGCTTTTCCCGGTCACTGATCCTCCCCCAGGAGGCCTGGCCTGCCCAGGCTCGTTCGGCAAATCCAATCAATTTGGGCAGGTAGTAATACTCAGCCATGGTGCCTCCTTTCACGGTTTCACTCCAGAGCTCCGCCTGCAGCCCGATAATTCGGTTGTAGGCATTCACACTGAGTCGTGTCATCCCTTTAAAATCTTTTTGGAGCTCATAGGGATTCCCCCATTTGTCTGCCAGGGTAGATTTAAAGACATCAAATGGTGCGAAGTCAAAGGCGCTGCGCGTATTCACAAATCCACCCCAGTAAAGTCCCCTTTCGGCCGGATGGTGGGTGTAGGCCAGGTCAAAATAGAAATTGTTCACATTGCAAAGGATCACAGGGAATCCGGCATTGGCCAGCCTGTTGCCCAGATCCAGGTTCTCATAAATGCTATTCCAGACATAGGGGAGTATATCCTTTCCAAGGAAGTCCGGGTTAGGGACCCATCTCCCCTCTTCATTCTTCTTCATGACAATCTCTTCCCAGCCTGCCATAAGCAGATTTTTCTTCTCCAGGATCTCGAAAACCCTGCTTCCAAAATAGGCCTGCAGGTTCTCAAAATTCTCAAATTCAGGATGCTCTTTCATAAAGGTCTGGCAGATGGGCGAGCCCTCCCAGACTCCACGCGGAACTTCATCACCACCCGTATGCAGTGTATTCAGGGTGAGTCCCGCTTCCTCATACATAGCAGTTACCTCATCAATTACGGTTTCGAAAAATCTGTAGGGGCCTTCGGAGCAGACACAAATAACATTATCATCGAAATTCTGTGCCGAGTTATACCTTGATTCATCATTGGGATCGATAAGCCTGTACATCTCGGCTTCTTCTTGTTTTCCCTCCTTCATCAAGCGATCGTACCTGGCCTCCATGGCGTAAATGGCAGCCCGGGCATGACCTGGCATATTGATTTCAGGAATAAGCTCAATATGGTGGGCATCTGCAAACTTAAGGAGATCAATAAAGGCCTCCCTGGAAAGGTACCCGCTTCCATGATTGCCTTCCGCATTGGGATCGGGTCCTGATCCATAGGCCGGGATCAGGTGGTCCTTCTCATCCAGGGTATGTCCCCTTTGAGATCCCAATTCGGTAAGTTCGGGCAGTGATGGGATCTCCAGTCTCCATCCTTCATCATCGGTCATATGCAGATGCAACTTATTCAGTTTATAATAAGCCATTACCCTAATCAGCTTCTTAATATCATCAGGCTCTATGAAATTCCTGGCGATATCCAGCATGAATCCCCTGTAGGTAAATGCAGGCCGATCCGAAATGTACACGGTTTTTAGTTCCGGCCTGGGAGTTGGATTAGCCCACACTTCCGGCGGAAATTGGGATAGCAGGGTTTGAATTCCATAAAAAACCCCTGCCTTATCAGCCCCCACAACTACAATTCCATCTTCGTTGGTAGCAAGCAACTGATAAGATTCGGGATGACTAAGCATCTCATCAATAAGCAGGGTAATCATTCCGGGGCCCTTTTCGCTTCCCTCGTTCATCTTATGAGCCGAGCCGGTCAATTGCCTCAACATTTCAGAGAGGTAGTCGGCCTCTGTATCCAGCCCCTCATGGTAATGGATCAGTACATCCTTTTTCAAAACAATGGTTTCACCCGTATAGGCCTCTTTTACCGGGCTGGGTACAAGCTGACCCAGCTCACCTGGATTTAAAAGGGAATTGGACAGGTTCTTCCCGTATACCCATGCCGCATCGGGAAGTTCAATACCCGTAGCCGCGGGATAGACCTTCTCCAGGGAAGGAAACGGAAGGACGCTGTAATCAGCAATAGCATGGGCCACACTGGTCCCATCCTCCGGGTTATCATAAACCATGAATGGATGCAGGGGAGCTTCTGATTCCAGGATCAGCGAACCTGGCTTTCGATATGCAATTTCAACCGAAGTGCCGGGTTCCAGGCTGAATCCGTCCAGGGGAGTGATCTTCAGTAAATTCCCGTTGATATGCTCAATTAGCACATTCCCGGTCACCGATTCATCTAGAACACCCAAACCCAATTGGTTGTAATACAGGGTCCATTCCCTGTCGGACAAAGCGGATTCTCCCCGGTTCTCCAGAACAAATGCCGCACTGTGGTATCCTACTTCAGCATTATTTCCACGGAAACTCCAGGTCAGGCTAAGCTTACTTTCTTTAGTAGTGTCTGATTGTTTCATCTGATTGCATGACAGGGCAAAAACAGGGATCAAAAGTAAGAAGAGTGATCTTTTCATGGGATGTAATTTTATATTCTGCTTTTCTTTGTAGTTTAGTACAGCATCAAAACTACAAAAACCTCCAACATAACTAAACATGACCGAAGCAACTGCCCCTTTAAAATCGAAACGACTGATTTCCCTGGATGCCCTCCGGGGATTTACCATCGCTGCCATGGTAATTGTTAACGATCCAGGTAGCTGGAGCAGTGTCTACTGGCCTCTGCAACATGCTGAATGGAATGGTTGTACCATTACAGACCTGATCTTTCCCTTTTTCCTGTTTATCGTGGGAGTTTCCATCGCCCTTGCCTATAATAAGCGATTGGAAGCAGGCACTCCAAAGAAAAGTCTATATAAAAAGATCCTGATACGGTCACTGAACATATACCTGCTGGGGATATTCCTCTGGCTCTTCCCGGAGTTTGATTTTGGAAATATCAGGTGGGTCGGAGTGCTTCCCCGGATTGCCTTTGTATTCCTGGCCTGTGCCCTGTTATTCCTTAATACCAACTGGAAGCAACAGATAAAAATTGGCGCTGTCATCCTGGTGGTTTACTGGATCTGGGTAGCCTATATCCCGGTTCCGGGAATTGGCAAACCGGATCTGTCCGTAGCCGGGAAAAACTGGGCCAATTATTTTGATACCCTCTTCCTGCCCGGAGTCATGTGGCAGAAGACCTGGGATCCCGAAGGTATCCTCAGTACCTTTCCCGCTATTGTATCCGGGATCATAGGTATGCTGATCGGCAAGCTTTACCTCAGCGTTAAGGATGAGAATAAAAGACTGGTCTGGCTCTATTTTATCGGATTCTCAATGTTTCTGGCAGGCGGATTATGGAACTGGTTTTTTCCCATTAACAAAAACATCTGGACCAGCTCCTATGTGCTCTATACCTCAGGGCTGGGCACCCTGGGGCTGGCAACCTGCATCCTGGTCGTAGATATGTGGGGATATAAGAATTGGACCTTCCTGGGAAGGGTCTACGGGGCCAATGCAATTACTTCCTATGTACTGGCAGGGGTGCTGACTACGATTTTCTACAAACTCAATTTCGGAGGATCATCGCTCAATGAATGGTTTATGAGCGGGGTGACTTCAGTGGGTTTCGATCCCAGGTTTGCCTCCATGCTCTGTGCGGTAATCTATATGCTAATCATTTTCATTCCCGCTCTGATCCTCTATCGAAAGAAGATCTTTATAAAGATTTGACCTGGCAGATTTTATCCAGTCATACGAGCTGACCACGCTGCAGTGGATGCTTCTTGGCCTCAGCGGCCTGCTTATCGGTATGTCAAAGACAGGCATTTCGGGAGTGGGTCTGATGGTAGTACCTCTCCTTGCCAATGCTTTTGGCGGCAGGCCCTCCGTGGGTCTGCTGCTTCCTATCCTGATTTTTGCAGATGTGTTCGCGGTCACCTGGTACAACCGCCATGCCCAATGGAAACATATCCTTCGTTTGCTCCCCTGGGCATTTGCCGGTATTCTTACTGCAACCCTGATTGGGAAAAGCATATCGGATGATACCTTTAACAAACTGCTGGCTGCACTGGTTATTGGTGGGATTGCAATCCTGGTATGGCGGGATCTCAGGTCAGATAAGTTGAAAATTCCGACCTCCAGATGGTTTGCGGGGGGAATGGGACTCCTGGGCGGATTTTCAACCATGATCGGGAATGCTGCCGGTCCGGTTATGGCACTCTACCTGCTTTCCATGCGTTTGCCTAAAAACAGCTATATCGGAACCGGGGCCTGGTTCTTTTTCATTGTGAATCTATCTAAAGTTCCCCTGCACATCTGGTCCTGGGAAACGATTACTATGAAGTCGTTTACGCTGGATGTCCTAATGATCCCGGCCATCGCTGCAGGAGCTTTTCTGGGAATATGGCTGGTCCGCCTGCTGCCTGAAAAGTTCTTCCGGATACTGGTGATTGTTACAACCCTTTTATCAGCAATCCTGCTATTCTAAGCCTTGCAAGCATTACTCATAAGTTCCTTGACAGCGGATACCATTTGTTTTTGAGAAAAAGGTTTGCCCATTGTCCTGGTGGCTCCAAAAGCACTGGCTGTGTTCAGGTAATTTTTCGATGATACTCTCCCTCCTCCCGACATGGCCAAAATTTTCAAGTCGGGATATTGGCGTTTCATTTCCCGAATGGTCTCCAGCCCTTCTTTTTCAGGCATAATAATGTCGCAGATGACCAGATCGGCCGGAGTATTTTTAAATGCCCTAATACCCTCATTCCCATTCAAAGCAAGTTCTACCTCGAAACCCGCCCGTTCAAGCATTTTCTTCATCATCTTTAAAATGTGATAGTCGTCATCAATGATCAATATTCGTCCCATCCTATTTTAATTATTTTTCATGTTTAGTTTGCTCTTTCCTCAACATCTGTCCCGGAATGCTGGGGTAGATAAATGATGAAAGCAGATCCTTCACCAGGCTTACTCTTTACGATGATGGTTCCATTGTAGTTATCGACAATTCCATGTACAACTGATAAGCCCAGACCAGATCCTGAGCCCACTTCCTTTTTGGTGTAAAAGGGTTCGAAAATCCGCTCCACAGTGCGCTTATCCATCCCGTGCCCTGTATCA
>JAYEOJ010000594.1:0-8168 GCA_034722835.1 Bacteroidota bacterium
CAGCATGGCCTTCTTTAAGGGGGTATTGGCCAGGTCCCGGATGGTCCTCCCCCTGGGATTCTGCTCAGTGATTATATCCTGTTCTGTCATATCAGACAGGTAAACAAAGCAAAGCTGGTTTTGTTGTACCTGATTTTCAAGTGAAGCAACGAATTTTCTTGTTAGATGGTCAATGCAATATTCGAGGTGCCGGTCCGTTTGGTACTAAGGCCGGTTTTTTTCAGGAAATCACCGATCTGCACCTCTCATTGTAAACTTAAACTAAAAGCCATGAGAAGATTCTTTGTTAAGCCCGTCATTTTGTTGACCCTTATTACCTCCATGTTAGTTGTCAGCTCCTGTCAAAAGGACAAAGATATCATTGAGGCTGATCTGATTGGTACCTGGGATTTAGGGCAGGCATCTGTCGATATTAAAGTTGGACCCATAAGTCTTATACAGTTTTTAAAGACCACACTCCAGTTGGGAGACCAGGAAGCACAGGACTTTGTGGATCAGCTCATCTCGGAATATGATGAGATTAGTGGTGGGACCATCACTTTCAATGCCGATTATTCCTACCAGATGCTTAACGGCGATCTAGAGGAGATTGGAACATGGGAGCTGGATGGAGACAAGTTATATCTGACCATCAGCGGTGATATTCCGGATGACGAACCTTTACTTATTGAGAGTCTGGACAGCTCATCTGCCCTTATGACCTGGGAAGAGGATCAGGAGGTGGATATAGATGAGGATGGCTCAGCCGATTTTACAGCCACCCTAATCATCGAGCTTAATTTGTCGAAGCAATAGGTCTCCCCGTCAAATCTGCTTAAGCACTTCTGTGGGTTTCTGTTGCAGGGATCTCCAGATTCCTATCATGGTAGCTGCTATGGTGATGGCGATCCCAAGCGTTCCGCCCAGTACAAAGAACCACCAGGAGAGATCGGTCCGGAAGGCAAAGGATCGCAACCAGCGTTCCAGGAGGAAAAAGGACAGGGGTATGGCCACCACCACCGAAAATACGATTCGCTTGAGCATATCCACATTGGCCAACAGAATAATGCTCTGGAAGGAGGCTCCGAATACCCTTCTTATGGTCAGATCCCTCACTTTTTTCTCCACGGAGAAACGGGCGAGACCATAAATACCCAGGCAAGAAATTAACAGAGCCATGAAGGCAAATGTGCCCAGAACTTTGGCCAGCCTCACCTCGCTTGAATACATGTGCTCGACTTCATCAAGCAGGAATTCGTTGGAAAATGGGAAGTCGCCTGAGAATTTCCGGAAAGTTTCCTTTATAAAATCAATGGTTTGTGCTTGATTTTCGGGTGCAATCCGGATAAACAGGTAACGAAGATGCCTGTAATGGTGGGGATTTATGGTGACCACATGGGGTAAGATCTCGGAGTGTACCGAAATGTGGTGATAGTTCCTGAAAACACCCACGATTTCTCCGTCAGCTCCCCAGAACTCCAGCCTGTCACCTACGGGATTCTCCTTCCCAAGGAGCTCACAGGCTGCTTCATTAATCAGGAACCTGCTAAGATCGGCTCGAATGGTATCGGAATAGAGGCGGCCATAGATGATCTCATGACCAAAAAAAGTTGGAAAATTAGAGAAGCAGATGGAGTACCTGACAAGGGGGTGGGTGGCAGGATCCCTCCCGGGCCAGTCAATATTGGTTTTGTAATCCTCATTGATAGGATTCATCTGTCCGGCAGTAACATCCATGACCGCTGAGTGGTCTTTTATCTCATTCATGAAACTGTGAAGCTGTCTGTCCAGCTGTGGATTCAGGGGAACCTTGATCACATTCTCCACATTCACACCGGGTGGGGTCTTTTTCGCATACTGAACCTGACGGATCACTACCATGGTGGAAATCAGCAGGCAAATTGAGATAGTAAACTGTAAAATGGTGGTAACCAGCAGTACGTTGGACCTTCTTTTACCCTTCACAAAGGTCTCTCTCAGAATGGCTGTGGGGTATCCCCTGGTAAAAACCAGAACCGGATAAGTCACCGCAAGAAGGCTGAAAACCAGAATGAGAAGGAGGAAGCCCAGTAATATGATTGGATGCTCTCTATATCCGATTTGAACAGAAGTGTTAAACAGGGTGCTTAAGCGGGGAAGCAAGAGTTCGGTAAGGAAAAGAGCAATAAACATGGCTGCCAGACTCTGAATCAGGGTTTCAGCAAACAGTTGGTTTCGGAGAATCCTGGGTGTGGCACCATTGATTTTTCTCATTCCCATCTCTCTGATCCTTTTTGTAAAGTTTGCGGTGGAGAGATTCATGTAATTTATGGCCACAATCAACAGGATCATGATGGCAATACCAGAGAAGAGCAGAAACTCTTGTCTTTTCCCAAATGCAAGATTGGCGTTTTCAACAGGGACCAGCTTTAACTGGTGATTTCCGGGAAGTTCACTGGGAAGGGTCTCATTGAAATAGGTAACAAGCTTGCTTTGAAAGTCTTTTTCATCTGTATCCGGATGCAGCATGACATAGGAAGGATCCCTCCAGGTCCAGCTGGTATGAATCATTTCAGTTACAGGAAGATAGAGGTCGTACTTGAGCTGGGAGTTATCCGGGATATCGACCACGGCAGTGACCTCCAGTAATTCCCTTGCATTCATCAGGATCTGTTTGCCAACTGGATTCTCATCGCCGAAATATTTTTCTGCAAGATCCCTGCTCAGGATCACCCCATTGGGACGATCCATTTCATACTGACCTGTTCCGTGCACCGGGTCAAAAGAGAACATCTTGAAGAATCCTGTATCTACGCAGGCTATGTTTGTTTCATAAACGGGTTCATTGTCGGGATCCCCGGGGAAGAAGTCGAAGGAGGAATTTAACTGGGTTTCCAACCTGACCAATCTGGAGTAATTCAGAATCTCCGGGAAGGTATTTTTCATTTCCGGGGCCAGTGCATAGGGGGTATTGGAATCCAGAGGGCCATCGGGGAATTGGATGACCAGCTGGAAGAGCTGTCCTTTGTTTTCATGAAATCTGTCCACCGAATATTCAGTCCGGATCCAGCTGAATATGACCACAAAGGATGTCAGGCCCAGGACCAATCCCAGGAAATTGATCAGGGTGGACCTCCGGTTCTGAATCATGATCCGCAGGATCATTTTGAAATGTGAGAAACTCATAAGTACAGTTTCTATCCCTATTCCAAATGCTGTGCCATTCATGGTAATATACTGATTTAATTTGGATTACGATGATCGTGCGCTGAAATCAATAACATAATATGACTCAAAATTGGACAATTCATTTGAATTTCATAATTTGTGTTGAAATATTGTAGTAAAATTGGACATCCTAAAGAACAGTGTACTGATTATCGATGATAATCCGGCCGTCCTTTCTGCATTGGGACAGCTCCTGGAATATGAGGTGGAGAAGGTGATAGGGATCAAATCGCCCGAATTGATCCCCGGAATCATTGAAACCCGTGAAGTGGATGTGTTCGTTATGGATATGAATTTCAAAAGGGGGGCCACGGACGGACAGGAAGGGATAAGCTGGTTGAAACATATCTTGAAAAACGATCCGGATGCAGTGGTACTTATGATCACAGCATATGGAGAGCTGGAGCTGGCCATTGAAGCCATGAAATGCGGAGCCACTGATTTCATTGCTAAACCCTGGGATAATGAGAAGTTGGTGGCCACGGTTCGATCTGGAATCATGCTGAAGGAGTCCAGGAAAAAGGTCAGGCAGCTGAGATCCAAGCAGGATCACCTGAGCCATTACATCGATGCCGGGCATGAGAATTTGTATGGTAGATCTCCTGAGATGCTTCGGGTGCAGGAGACCATCCGCAAGGTAGCACCTTCCGATTCCAATGTCCTGATTCTGGGTGAGAACGGGACGGGAAAGGAGCTTGTTGCACGGGAGATCCATCAGGCTTCCGATCGTTCCGATGAGGTATTTGTTCATGTTGATCTGGGCGCCATCAGCGAGTCCCTGTTTGAGAGTGAACTGTTCGGGCATACCCGGGGGGCATTTACCGATGCTAAAACGGATAAACCCGGGAGAATTGAAATTGCCTCGGGAGGGACCCTCTTCCTGGATGAAATAGGGAACCTGCAGCCTGCCATGCAGACCAAACTGCTAAACGTGCTTCAAAACAGGGAGATCTACAGGATTGGCTCCAACAAACCCCAGGGGACAGATTTCAGATTAATATCTGCAACCAACCAGGATCTTCGTGTGATGATATCGGAAAAGAAATTCAGGGAGGATCTCTATTACAGGATCAATACCATCGAAATTACGGCACCTCCTTTGCGGGATCGGGGGCAGGACATCATCGATCTGGCAAATTATTTTCTTGAGAAATACCGCTTGAAACACCATCGTTCAGGTCTTATATTCTCGGGGGATGCCCTGAACGCAATCCAAAGCTTTCCCTGGCCCGGAAATGTAAGACAGCTTCAAAACAGCGTTGAACGGGCGGTTTTGCTGGCCGATGGCAGAAAAATCGAAACAAGGGACATTCTTCCTGATGCTTCTGACAGCCAGATGCAGTCTGAAAAAAGACGGCCCACTCTGGCCGAACTGGAAGAGATTACCATCCGGGAATCCATCCAGAAAAACGGAGGCAACCTCTCAAAAGCGGCTCGTGAACTTGGAGTTGCAAGGTCGACACTTTACAATAAAATGAAAACCTACGGAATCTGAAAGATCCATGAATCGTCACGTTTTTTTCTGGAACATTATGGTGAGGATTGGCCTGATTATAGCCACCATCTTTCTGTTTATCTGGCTTACCGAAACACTGCTGGTTGAATTTCTTTTCACACTGGCTGCAGGTTCTCTTCTGATCATCCTGCAGGTAGTTCTGCTTACCCGGTATGTACTGGGCATCACCAGGATCATTGAACAGTTCATTGATGCCATTGGTAAAGAAGAGGCGCCTGAAATTCAATTTGGTACCGGGAAGGCGCTCTTCCAGAAGCTAAAGGAACGGACAAATTCAATCAAGCAATCCATGAACGCCCGAAGGCTGGAAAAGGAGAAAGATGAGCGGATCCTTATTCATGTGATTAATTCCGCCGATATGGGTCTGTTTTGTATAAACAGCCGGGGTGAGGTTCTCTTTGTGAACGATTGGGCCAGGGAACTGATCTCACATCAGGAACTGCTCCATATGGATGAGATCAGGCACTACAACAAGAAACTCTGGGAGACTTTCAGGGACTTGATGCCCGGGAGTCCCAGGGTGCTTAGATTGGACCAACAGCTAATATCCGTCAGACTGAAGGAGGTAAAGATCTTTGATGAAAACTACAGACTGTTTTCGTTCCAGAATATTCAGGAGGAATTGCATAAAAATGAATCCGACTCCTGGCAAAAAATTATCCGTGTGCTGACCCATGAAATTATGAACGCTGTGGCTCCCATGCTTTCCCTGTCAAAATCGCTGCAAAGAAAGATTAAATCAGACAAGAGCAAGGAGGCAAAGAAGGTACTGGACGGACTCAGAATGATCGAAAACACAGGGAAGGGATTGATTGAATTTATTGAAGAGTATCGCCGCCTGTCTTTGTTACCGCCGCCAAAAAGAGAGATACTTAGCTTAAAGGATGCCTTTGGAGGGATCATGCTTCTGTTCGATGATGAGGCAAGAGAAAAGGGGATTCAGATATCCATCGAGCTGGAGGATCCTGAAATTGAGATTTCTGCAGATGTACACCAGTTTGAGATGATTCTTCTGAACCTGTTGAGAAACTCCTTCGATTCCTTTTCTGAAGTCCGGAAAGACAAGCATGTCAGAATCCGGGCACAGCGGCGTGAACGCACGGTGCTGGTAAAGGTCGAAGACGATGGGAGCGGTATTGCAGAAGAGCTTCTCGATCAGGTATTCGTTCCCTTCTTTTCCACCAAGGAGAATGGTTCGGGTATTGGACTGAGCCTGGTGCGCCAGATCATGAACAATCACGAAGGCTTCATCCAGCTGGAATCTGTTCCTGGTGAAGGGACTGTGATAACGCTGATATTTAACTGACTATTCTCCCCCCAGCCAGAGCCACTGAAAACCAATCTCTTCATCCTTTCCGGGTTTGACTTCCAGCGTAATCGTATAATATCCGGGTTCGGTGAATTCCAGCTGGCCCAGACGATGGGAATGGAAGCTATCGATCTGCCAGTTGCTGTTGGGTTCTCCCACGAACATGCCACTGGACGTGAATTTTGCTTTCAGCGATCCGGTTTGGGAGCTTACTTCAACAGTACCTTTCCCTGCCTCTCCCTGAAAGCTATAGGATACATCGGCATGAAGGCTCATGGGCCTGTTCACATAGATCCGCCACTGGTAGCTGCTTTTCTCAGAGACAATAATATGTGCAGGAACAGTGCCCCTGCGGGACGGGGCTTCTACAAAGGTAGCGCCTGAGGACTCCAGGGCCTTGCCAGGGGTCAGAGAGAATCCTCCATAGACTGATTGAGCTACCAGGCCATCTTCAGTGTCCGGATAGCTTTCGTACTCAAGTACCACCACTGAAACCAGTAGATCGGGTGCCTTTTCAGGCAAATCAATCACAGTCACCACCCCATTGGTGTTTATGGTCAGGGGGGCTTTTTCGGGATCGGCCAGCAGATATGCTTTTACGGGTTTCGCCTGGATGCCGGTTACCGGGAGCTTATGACTCAGCGGCCAGTTGTATATATGCAGGTAAAGTTTAGTGCTTCCATCCGGATTCTTACGGCAGGTAATCTTTCCCCAATCGTGTTGGTCCTTGACCAGGTCGAAGGCCTGGCTTCCATAGATGGACTCACCGTTTATGGACAACCATTTTCCCATGGCCAGAAGCCGCTGCTCGATTTCAAAGGGCACATCGCCATTGGCCCGGGGACCAATATTCAGCATCATGTTGCCGTTGAGACTCACGTTGCCAATGAGATTCTGTAGCAGGGTAGTGGTCGACTTCCACTGCTTTTCCAGGGCATGAAAGCCCCAGGAGTGAGCCACTGTGGCTGGGCTCTGCCATGGGAATTTCTCTTTCTTACTCCCCAACTGATTATCTCCCAGGGTCTTGTAGTCGATGTCGCTGTCCTCCTCAATGGATAAGCCCAGCCTGGAATTTACCAGGCAATTGGGTTGAAGCTCGCGGATCAGGCCCTTCAGTTGCAAAAGCTGCTCCTTGGTAACGCAGGTTCGGGAATGGTGGACCCACATGTCGAACCAGAGCAGGCCCACATCGCCATAGTTGGTGAGCAGTTCCCGTATTTGTGGGATTACCTTCCCCTGCCAGTAACGGTCATATTCCTCAGCCGAGATGCCATAGATCTCCTTGGAGTGATCCCATCCATCGGGGTGCTCCCAATCGACCCAGTGGGAATAATAAAGTCCCAGTTTCAAACCGTGCTTATTGCAGGCATCGGCCAGTTCCTTCACAATATCCCGTTTGGGCTGAGTAAACTCAGCCACATCGTAATCGCTCACCTGGCTGTCCCAAAGTGCAAAACCATCGTGGTGCTTGGCCGTGAGGGTGACATATTTCATTCCGGCTTTTTTGGCCAGCAATACCCACTGCTCGGGATCTATGCTTTCCCATTCGAAGCGGTCGAGAAGGGTGATGTATTCGTCCCTGGCAATCCGGTTCCGGTAATAGATCCATTCGGCATAGTCATTATCGTTTCTCAGTTTTTCCCCTTTCCAGATTCCTTCCGCTCCACTGTAAACTCCCCAGTGGATGAACATTCCAAAACGGGCTTCGGTGAACCACTCTGCACGCTCATTGGTATGTACCTGGGCTTGACTGCTCAGGGTAAGTAATACGAGGACAAGTGCCGTCCAAAGGATTTTTTGCTTGAGTTCATTCATGGGCTGCAAGATAGGTAATGCTGCCAAGAATCCTTTAATTCTTGTTACACCGATTTATTCCAGATCTTTCTCCATCTTCAGCTTTCCCAGGAAGGAGAACAGAATGAAAAATACCATGATTATTCCGGTAACGGCATAGACGATGACCAGCTTATCGAATAATTCCATAAACGTTAAACCAGGACTTCGCACCACGTTGTATTTCACAAAGGTGAAAACTGAGCCCAGGACCACAATAAGGCCATAGAGGAGCAGGATGGTTTTGATTTTTTTGATTTCGATGCTTTGAAATCTGTATATTACCATATTTCAGCACTCTTCTGTTTCTTTAGCGGGACAGGA
>JAYEOJ010000595.1:0-1925 GCA_034722835.1 Bacteroidota bacterium
CCAGCCTGACGGCTTCCTCTTTGCTATATCCAAGTACGTCTTTTATCCTTTGTGAAAACTGTGCATCCATACGGCAAAGTAACTAATAAGGCTTGAGAATATCAATAAAACACCTATCTATTATAAACAGTTCAATGTTAATAAAAGCGCATATAAATCAAGGATTTTAGGGCGGAAATGACTATTTTCGTATGTTATTTAAATGTGCAGATAATCAATGTATAAGATATTGATAATTAACTAGTTGAAATTAGATGGCAGAAGGAGAAAAAATACTGAGAATTAACATCGAAGAGGAAATGAAAAGTGCCTACATCGATTACTCGATGTCGGTAATTGTTTCACGTGCGTTGCCAGATGTAAGAGACGGAATGAAACCGGTTCACCGGAGGGTCCTTTTCGGGATGTCTGAACTGGGAGTTTTTTCAAACAGACCCTATAAAAAATCAGCAAGAATCGTTGGAGAGGTGCTTGGAAAGTACCATCCGCACGGAGATTCCTCCGTGTATGATGCCATGGTAAGAATGGCCCAGGAATGGTCCCTTCGTTATCCACTTGTGGAAGGCCAGGGAAACTTTGGATCGGTGGACGGGGATAGTCCGGCTGCCATGCGATATACCGAAGCCCGCCTGCGAAAGATCGCAGAGGAGAGCATGGCCGACCTGGACAAAAACACCGTCGATTTCCAGCTCAATTTTGATGATACCCTGGAGGAACCTACAGTAATGCCAACGCGTATTCCCACGTTGCTGATCAATGGCACATCAGGTATTGCAGTGGGTATGGCCACCAATATGCCTCCACATAACCTGAGTGATGCAGTAGATGCTATTGTGGCCTACATTGAAAACAACGATATTGAAATCAGCGAGCTCACTGAGATCCTGAAAGCTCCAGACTTCCCCACAGGAGGTATCATTTATGGATACAATGGTGTAAGGGAAGCATATGAGACCGGAAGGGGCAGGATCGTTGTCAGGGCCAAGAGCGAAATTGAAGTGACAGACTCGGGCCGTGAAAAAATCATTGTTACCGAGATTCCTTACCTGGTTAACAAGGCAGAGCTTATTCGCAAAACTGCCGATCTGATCAATGAGAAGAAAATAGAAGGGATCTCCTATATAAATGATGAATCGGACCGCCAGGGAATGCGAATCGTAATCATCATCAAACGCGATTCAAGCGCCCATGTTGTACTTAATAACTTATTGAAATACACCCAGTTGCAGACGTCTTTCAATGTGAATAACATTGCGCTGGTCAGGGGGCGGCCCCGTACCTTAAATCTGAAGCAGATCATTACTTATTTTATTAATCACAGACATGAGGTAGTGGTGCGCCGTACACAGTATGAACTGGAGCAGGCCGAAAAGAGGGCTCATATCCTGGAAGGACTCTTAAAGGCCCTGGATCATATTGATGAGGTAATCGCATTAATCAGGGCATCCCGTACTCCGGATGAGGCCAGGGATGGTCTGATGGAGAAATTTGGATTCACCGAGCTGCAGGCCCGTGCCATTCTGGATATGCGCCTGCAACGCCTGGTCGGGCTGGAGCGTGATAAGCTGCGTGCCGAGTATGAGGAACTGATGAAGATGATCGAGTACTACAAGAAGGTACTCGCCGATGAAGGACTGCGTATGGATATCATCAAGGAGGAGTTGCTGGAAGTGAAAGAAAAGTTTGGAGATGAGAGAAGAACTGCTCTGGTACCAGATGAAGGGGAGTTTGATCCTGAAGATTTCTATGCGGACGATGACATGGTGATTACCATTTCTAAACTTGGTTATATCAAGCGCACGCCACTGAATGAATTCAGAACCCAGAACAGGGGAGGCGTGGGGGCCAAAGGGAGCACCACCAGGGATGAAGATTTCATGGTAAATATGTTTGTTGCTACCATGCACAATACTATCCTGTTCTTC
>JAYEOJ010000596.1:0-7167 GCA_034722835.1 Bacteroidota bacterium
ACAGGGAGACATTCCCAACTGCACATTTGATCTGTCTGCACTTTATGGGGAAAACCTGCAGATGGCCCGGAGAACTTTTTCGCGGATCTCCGAAACGCGGTTACGAATCAGTGATAAATTACTTTTCTCCCCACTTACCTTAAGCATCACCTGGCAGATGATCACCCGGGCCGATGTGCAAGTGAAGGGGGAGATCGTCGAGCTGCAGCAGGACGGGGCCACACTCTATCTGCGGATTCCTTCCGAGGTCCCTTTCAGGGTAGAGCTAGTGAGTCTCGATCCCCCGCCATTGCCCTATGACAAAGAAATCGAAGGGCTGAAACGGCTGGAGATTCATTGGTTGCGGGAGGATTTCCCGGGCGATGCAGCCGTTTTGAATATCGATATGGACAGTAAAGCATTTTAAGGATGAGATTAGGCAGAAGTTTTATCTGGCTGTCATTACTGGTTTTGACGGCCTGTACAGGAGCTCGTGTGGACGAGCAAGCCAATTTTGTATGGATCATTTCCGAGGACAACTCCACACACTATTTGGAGCTGTTTGATCCCCATGGCATCGCCACTCCAAATATTGCGCTTATGGCCGAAAAGGGGATCCGCTTTACCCGTGCATTTTCCAATGCACCGGTTTGCAGCGTGGCCCGCTCCACCCTGATCTCATCCTGTTATGGTCCGCGAACAGGGGCCCAGTATCACAGGCGCTCCCAGCTGGTTCCCCTTCCACAGGGAGTGGAGATGTTTCCCCATTATCTGAAACAGGCGGGTTACTATACTACCAATAACAGCAAGGAGGATTATAACTACATCAAAGATGAAGGGGTTTGGGACGAGTCTTCCAGAACTGCCCACTGGACCCGGCGGGAACCCGGTCAGCCTTTTTTCCACAAGGAGTCGCACCCGGTATCCCATGAAAGCAGGCTCCATTTCAAGAAGGAGCTGATGGAGACCTATGAGCCGGTATGCGATCCGGATAGCGTGTTCCTCTTTCCGAATCATCCGGATACGGACCTCTTTCGATTTACATCCGCATATTACCGTGACAGGATGCTGGCGGTGGATACCATTGTGGGGCGGGTTCTCCGGCAACTGGAGGAGGAGGACCTGCTGGAAAGTACCTTTGTGTTCTACTTCGGAGACCACGGGGGCGTGCTGCCAGGCAGCAAGGGCTACCTGTATGAAACAGGTCTCCATGTTCCGCTGGTGGTGAGGGTGCCGAAAAAATTCAGACACCTGGTGGATCGGAAACGGGGTGAAAGCACTGATGAATTTGTAAGCTTTGTGGATTTTGGTCCCACGCTTTTGGAGCTGGCGGGAATTGAGATTCCCGGGGGAGTGGATGGCATCCCTTTTCTCGGGAAACAGAGCGGATCCAGGCATCATTCCGGATCCGGAAATCAACAAGAGATCACCTATGGCTATGCGGACCGCTTCGATGAGAAGTATGATCTGGTTCGTACGGTCCGCAAAGGAGATATAAAGTATATGCGTAGTTACCAGCCCTTTAATGTGGACGGACTGCAGAATAATTACCGCTATCTATGCCTGGCTTATGAGCAGTGGAGGGAGATGTACCGGGCCGGGGAACTGGATGCTATCCAGGCCTCTTTTTTTGAACCCAGGGAGCCTGAAGCGCTTTACGATCTTGCTTCCGATCCCTATGAAACCATGAACCTGGCCCATGATCCGGCTTACGGGGAACAACTGTCCGCAATGCGAACCCTCATGGAGGATTGGGTGAAGGGGATGCCCGATCTGAGTTTCTACCCGGAGAATATGTTGCGAAGGGAGGCCTTTGAAAACCCGGTTCAATTTGGCCAGGAGCATAAGGAGGATATTGGCAGGCTTATTGACATCGCCAACCTGCAGCTACTTCCCTTTGACGAGGCCAGGGACGGGATCGAACAGGCCCTTGATTCGGAGGATCCGGTGGAGATCTTCTGGGGCTTGATTGTTTGCAGCAGCTTTGGTCAGGAAGCCCTTGGATTTGAAGCACATGCTGCTGACCTGTGTAAGCATGGCGATTTGCTGGTGCGTACCCGGGCCGCCGAATTCCTGGGAATCTGTGGGAAGGGAGATCCGGTTTCGGTGATTCAGGAAGCCCTGTATGAAAGTGAGGATGGGGTGGAGGCACTGAACATTCTAAACTCACTGGTGTTGCTTATGGATGGTCCTTATGCATACATCTTTGAACTGGACCATAGCAAGCTTCATCCTGCAGTGAGTCAGGATCAGCAGGTGCAGCGCCGCCTGGAGTATATACGAGTCAAAAATAAGTACATTTGAGGATGATTTCATTTGAGGAGTATCTGAAGGATAACCTGGTATTGCTGGATGGTGCCATGGGATCCCTGATATATGAAAAAGGCGTTTTCATTGACAAGTGTTATGATGAGCTAAATCTATCCAGGCCCGAGCTAATCGGCTCCATTCATGAGGAGTATGTGCGGTCGGGAGCCAGGGTCATAGAGACCAATACATACGGAGCCAACCGCTTTAAGCTAAAGTCCCACAACCTGCTTGATCAGATGGAGGAGATCAACCGGAAAGGGGTAGAGCTTGCCAGGGAGGCTGCCGGAGATGAGGTATACGTGGCCGGTTCCATGGGACCATCCGGACTGGAGATAGAACCCTGGGGCGATACCACGCTGGAGGAGGTCTTTGAGGGCTATGCCAATCAGGCTGAAATTATTAATCAGGCCGGTGTAGACCTGTTTATCCTGGAGACCTTCCAGGATATAAGGGAAATGGAGCAGGCCATTAAAGCCATTAAAAGTGTTTCCAGGCTTCCGGTGGTGGCCATGATGACGGTTGGTGAGGATGGCAAGACACGCTATGGCGTGGACCTGGAGGACGTTACGAATGTGCTGACAAAGAGCGAGGCAAGTGTGATCGGATTGAACTGTACGGTGGGACCCAAGCCCATGCTTGATTTTGTGGAACAGATGGGACGGCTTACGGAGAAGCCCCTCTGCCTGATGCCCAATGCGGGCCGGCCCCAGTTTACCGATGGAAGGATGATCTACATGAGTACCCCGGAGTATTTTTCAGTCTATACCAAACGATTTATTGACAAGGGGGTCAGGGTTCTTGGCGGATGCTGCGGGACCACTCCGGAGCACATTGAAAAAATGGCCAATTCCCTGGCCATGAAACAAACCCGTATACAACACTCCATCCAGATCGGTGTGAAACCGGTAAGCGACGAACCTTTGCCCGATCCGGTTCCGGTAGCACAGAAATCGAAACTTGCCGAAAAAATGGTATCGGGTAAGCAGGTGGTGCTGGTGGAGATGGTGCCACCCCGCAGCACCGATATCACCAAACCGCTGGAGGGGGCCAACCTGTTAAAGGAGCACCGGGTGGATGCCATTAATATTCCGGACGGACCACGGGCAACGGCACGCATGACCGGACTGGCACTGGCTGTATTGCTGCAGAACCAGGTGGGCATCGAGACCGTATTGCACTATACCTGTCGGGACCGCAACCTGCTGGGCATGCAGTCGGACCTGCTGGGGGCAACGGCCATGGGCATCCGTAATATCCTGGCTATTACAGGCGATCCCCCGATGATAGGAGATTACCCCCAGGCCACGGCCGTTTTTGATATTGATTCCATCGGGCTGGTGCACCTGATCAATAACCTGAACCACGGCATCGATGTGGGAGAGAAACGGATAGGAGATCCCACCTCATTTTTTACGGGAGTGGGAGTGGATCCCAACAGCGTGAATCCAGAGAACGAACTGCACAGGCTGCAGCTTAAGAAGGAGGCGGGTGCTGAGTATATCATTACCCAGCCGGTGTTTGATGTGGATTCCCTGGAAAAGTTCCTGGAAAAGGCCGATCTGGGGAGTCTTTGCCTGATCGCAGGAATCTGGCCCCTGGTAAGTCTGCGCAATGCCGAATTTATGAAGAACGAGGTGCCGGGAGTCTATGTGCCCGATGAGGTGATCAATCGTATTGCCAGATACGATACCAGGGATGACCAGCTGAAGGCCGGCGTAGAGATTGCGCAGGGGATGATCGACCGGGTGTCAGGCTTTGTGCAGGGAATCCAGGTGAGTGCACCCTTCGGCAGGTACAATCTGGCGGTGGAAGTGGCGGGAGCCATGCTGGAACCGAAATAAGTAAATCTTATATAAAGTAAACCTCACTAATTGAAAACGTATGAAAAGCGTCTTTGGAGTGGCCCTTGCCATGATTTTCACGTGTGCGCTGCTGAATGCACAGTTGCACCCCGACTACGAGAACCCAAAGGTATTTGAGCGTGGACAGGAGTTAGCTCATGCCACCCTGATGCCCTATCCGACAAACGATCTGGCACTAAAAGGGGAACGGAAATCATCCCCCTGCCATATGAGCCTCAATGGGACCTGGAAGTTTCACCGGGCAGAGAACCCGGACATGGCGCCCGGGGAATTTTATAAATCCGGATTTGACAGGAAAGACTGGCAGACCATCCCCGTTCCTTCCAACTGGCAGATGGAAGGCTTTGGCTATCCCCTGTTCCGGAACGTCGGACTGCCGCATCCCCTGGATCCGCCCGAGGTACCTGATCTCTTCAATCCGGTTGGGTCCTACTTCCGCACCTTCGGGATTCCCGAAGATTGGGATGGAAGACAGATTTTTCTTCATTTCGAAGGCGTACACTCGGCTTCCTATGTCTGGATAAATGGTAAAGAGGTGGGCTACAACCAGGGAGGCATGGAGCCTGCAGAATATGATATTACCCCTTACCTGAAGCGTGGTGAGAACAGCATAGCGGTCAGGGTATTGCGCTACAGCGATGGTTCTTATATGGAGGACCAGGATACCTGGCGACTTTCGGGTATTTACAGGGATGTTTATCTGATGGCCACACCTGTAACTCATATCCGTGATTTTTATGTGACCACGGACCTGGATGACTCCTATGAGGATGCAAAGCTGAAGGTAGCTGTGTGGGTGAAGAACTACAGCAGGAAGACGGCTGGTTCTTTAGAGGTAAAAACAACGCTCCTTGACCAGAATGGCAAGGCTGTACCCCAAGGCAGAGGAGTCTTGGCTGTCGGAACCCTTGATGGCGAAGTGGAGGAGATGAAGGAGCAGGTACTGGGAATCAGCAATCCGCTGAAGTGGTCAGCCGAATACCCCCATCTTTACACCCTGGTGATGGAGTTGGTGGAAGATGACCAGGTACTGGAAGTGATCAGTACCCGGGTGGGATTCCGGGAGGTGGAGGTAATTGACCAGGCCATCTGTATCAATGGGGTAGCCATCAAATTCAATGGAGTGAACAGCCATATGATGCATCCCGAGACGGGACATGCCATGGATGTGGAAACCATGCGAAAGGATCTCCACCTGATGAAACAGTTTAACATCAACTGCGTTCGCACCAGTCACTATCCACCCAATGTGGAGTATCTTGATCTGGCCGATGAGCTGGGCATCTACGTGGTGGATGAGACCGGCGATGAGGCACATGCCTATACCTATATTTCTGATGACCCGGAATGGAAGAATCAGTACCTGGATCGCATGCGGAAAATGGTCTACCGCGACCGGAACCATGCTTCAGTGGTGATCTGGAGTGCCGGGAACGAAAGCGGATCCGGGGATAATATCTGCGCCCTGATTGCCGGGGGAAAGGAGATTGATCCGGGCCGGCCCTGGCTTTATGGCGGGAACAGGGATAAAGACCCGAAGACCAATCCAGTCCGTTGCGAGGATGTGGTGGGCCCCAGGTATTTGCAGCCCTTCAGGCTTGAACAGCGTTTTGGAAAATCGGACGATCCGCGTCCCTCCTATATGGATGAGTATATTGCAGCCACCGGAAACAGCCTGGGAGGCATGGATGAGTACTGGGATCTGATCTATAAATATCCCAGGCTTAGCGGCGGGGCCATCTGGGACTGGATCAGTCCGGGTATTACCGTGCCGGTGATCAGCACCCCCGATGATTCACCCAACAACATAAAAAGTGTCTTTATGAACCGGGCGCGTCTTGTTAAGGGAGAGACCGGACAGGCACTCTATCTGAGTGGAAACGACGACTGGCTGGAGGTGGCCCGGGATCCTGCCCTGGATATAAGTGGCCAGGCGCTAACCCTGAGTTTCCATGTGAAGCCCGAGGCATACAATGGAAATGCAGCCTTCCTGACCAAGGGGGATTTTCAGTTCGGGGTTATCCAATCCGATAAAGCGCATCTTGAGTTTTATTTGAATACCGGAAGCAGGGAGAGTCTCAGGGTGGGCTTACCGGAAAACTGGGTAAAGCAGTGGCACCATGTTCTTGCACGGTACGACGGAAATAAGATGGAGTTGTATGTGGATGGCGAATTGCTGGGTGAACAATCCTGTTCAGGTCGCATCCGGAATGCTCCCTACCAGGTGATCCTTGGCAAAAGTGCCGAGTTGCGGGACGGACACCGGGGCTACATGTGTCATGCCACCCTGGATAATGTGCGGATTTTCGACCAGGTGGTTCCCGTGATAGACCTGAGCAGTGCGGATGAATCGCTGAAGTCCCGCTCCCTGCTCTGGCTCGACTTCGAAGCAGCCAGGGAGGAGGGAAGCTACTACTCCATCGGGATCCCGGGACGCACCTATGGAGTCATCTGGCCCGATCGTTCCATTCAGCCCGAACTGTGGCAGATGAAAAAATCGCCACAACCGGTTTCCTTTGAATTGAAGGACCCGGAGCAGGGGACTGTTGAAATTGGTAACCGCTATCATTTCAGGAACCTGAAGGAGCTGGCTTTCAAATGGGAGCTAAGCATGGACGGGATAATTACCCAGGAGGGCAGTCTGGAATTGGATCTGGAGCCAGGGGAAGGTGAGCTGGTTCAAATTCCTTACGAACTTCCGGAAGGACAGGTTGGAAACGAATGTCACCTGCTGGTAAGTGCCAGCACAATGAAGGAAAGCCCATGGGCCAGGGCGGGCCATGAGATAGCATGGGAGCAATTTGATATCCCAATTCAGGTCCGGAAGAATAACAGCATGCTTGCTGAAGAAGATCAACAGCGGCTGCCACTGGATCTGGAGGAAGAGGGAGGTAAGCTTATCGTGGAGGGAACAGATTTTGTCTATACCTTTAACAAGAAGACGGGTGAGCTGCTCTCAATGCTTGTCAGTGGCAAGGAGATGATCAGCAGCGGGCCCAGATTCAATGTATGGAGG
>JAYEOJ010000596.1:7177-8113 GCA_034722835.1 Bacteroidota bacterium
GGCCCCACTGGCCAATGATCTGGATTCCTGGAACTTCTGGCATACGGAAATGGGACATATCACCGATGGCATGGGAAAGGAGACTGCCAATGGATGGAGGAGCATCGGGCTGGACCAGCTGGTACAGGATGTGGACCTTTTGTGGAGTGAATCGGACAGTCATAGCGCGCATATACATGTGGAAGCCAGCTTGCATGCAATGAATTATACCACCGGTTTCAAGGTGTATTATGACTATCGAATTGGTGGAGATGGCGTAATGGAGATTACAGTCAGGACTTCTGCCCGGGGGAATATGACCAAATGGATACCCAGGGTGGGACTGCAAATGGAACTGCCCGGGGAATTTCAACAGATGGAATGGTTTGGAAGGGGACCCTTCGAGAACTATCCAGACCGGAAGACCGGGGCAAAAACGGGCATTTACCGGACTACCGTGGAGGAGGACTACGTGCCCTATATTATTCCGCAGGATTATGGGAACCGTTGCGATGTACGCTGGTTCATGCTAAGCGATAAGGAGGGCAGAGGTCTGCAGGTGAACTCCGGTGAACTGTTCAACTTCAGTGCCCAGAAATATTCGACGGCCAATCTGGACCGGGCACACTATCCCTTTCAGCTGGAGGACGAGGACGTGGTTACCCTGAACCTGGATCATCGTGTCAGCGGGGTAGGGGGAACAGCCAATTCGGTTTTAAATCCCTATCGCGTGGCCCCGGGTGAGTTTGAATTTGTATTTACCATCAAACCGTTAATTCCATAATTCCGCAAACTTATTAGGGAGAGGCTGTTTAAATAGGTAGTCCATGGTTAGGTATGCCCGTGCGGAAGCCTATAAATATTTATGTAATAAAGATTAGCTCCGCTGAGCTCGCAAGCTCGGTTTTAAGCGACAAACGGGCATACCTGACCAAAAAAGAGACCGTACCTTTTGAT
>JAYEOJ010000597.1:0-8092 GCA_034722835.1 Bacteroidota bacterium
TATTGATGAAGGAAACGTTAAATCTGTGGAGTATGGCGCAGATGGAACAGGACGGGAAGAGATCCATTCCAAGGCTGTGAGAGCCGGAAAAAGAACCTACTTTTTTGATGTGAAGGCGACCCGTAGAAACGACTACTACCTGACAATTACTGAGAGTAAAAAAAGATTTAACCGCGACGGAAAGTTTTTCTATGAAAAGCACAAGTTGTTTCTCTACAAAGAGGATTTTGACAAATTTGCTGATAGTCTGAACGAGATCATCGCTTTTATCCGCGAAGCCAACCCGCAACCTATCGAACTGGAAGACAGCCCAGTAGATAAGCAAAAGGAGAAGAAAGATCCTGCAAAAGAGCTTGTTGAGGAGGAAAAAGACTTCACAAATGTGGAGTTTGAAGATCTTGGTGAGGAGGGAGCTTAGCCCTGTTCATTCCTTCGTTCAAGAAATTCTTCTATCTCCCCAAAGGAGAGAACCCTTACATTGGTCACAATAAAATCGTCATTGAGAAAATTCCCATACCTGTTGCACTCATCGATGGCCTCTTTGAAAACTGATTTCAAAGAATGATTCATGGGAAGTAAAAGCAATATGGTGGCCAGGTAACCTGAAAAATTGGATTCTTCCAAAACTGCATCAAACTTCTTTAGAATAAATTCAAATTCATTCTTGATAACCATCTTCTGAGTTGCTGTCAGGTCGATGCGGGCTCGGGACATCAAAACCACGAAATAACGTAGTTTCTCATCTTTACCGCCCAGTCCGGTCGATATAAACACCTGGTTTTCATCCATGATCTTGCTCTCAAGCAGCATGCGGCTCTCATTCAGGGCCAGGATTGTCCACGAGCGCAATGGTTCCTCAGCATGCTGCAAAAAGGCTTCAATAGCTCTGTAACATTCCACATTTTCCATGCTGGCTATCCTTGCAAGGATCTCCTTTTTAACATCCACCGAGTAACCCGGTTCTTCCAGATACTGCATATGATCAAGTGCCCAGTCATCACTCCGCTCCTCCCTGATCTTCATGGAGCAATCGTAGTACTCCATCTGCAGGTCCATATCGATCTTCTGTTCCAGGATCTTTAGATTTCCCGAAGAACCGCCCAGGATCTCACGGATCTTCTCATACAGGTTTTCGTGCTCTTCCATGAATTCCCTGCTTTTAAATAAATGTACGATTTTTTGCTAATTTGGGGTAAAGTTTAGGCATGGAGGTTATTTTTAACATAGAGAAGCAAGTTGAAGAGGCTTCCTCAGGCTACAGGCTATCCATTGAAAGTACGCTGCAGAGAGGATTTAACCTCTTCCGCAAGGCTCCTTCGGAATTTATAATCTTCTCTGTTCTGGCTTTTATTATCTTCACCAATCCCCTGAGTGGATTGGTGTTAGGAGGGCCGGCCATCGCTTCCTACTTTCACCTGGCACACCTTTCAAGCAAGAACAGGCAAATTGATATTTCAGATTTTTTCAGAGGATTTGACAGGGCCGGCCGAATGATCTTGCTAAGCCTGCTCGTATTCTTGCTTGTTTTTCTGGGATTTGTCATGCTGATTGTTCCGGGGATATACTTTTCAGTCTCTTATGTCTTTTCTCCCCTTTTTGTCTGGTTCTATGACAAGGATCCTTCCGAAGCCATCCGCTTAAGCAGACGAATGGTTTCGGGAAATTTTAGACAGATATTTCTACTCTTACTGATCCTTGGAGGCATTAATCTTCTGGGCCTTATGGCACTGGGTGTGGGTATCCTGCTAACCATGCCTTTTTCTTACTGTGTGGTCTATGCAGCTTTTGATGATATTATCGGGATTTCAAACTAAGTATTATGGATATTACTCTGGCCGTTCTTGGAACAGCACTCGTACTGATTGGATTTATTGGAAGCATACTGCCCGTGATTCCGGGTCCGCCCATTAGCTGGGCAGGTTTGCTGCTTTTGAAATGGACCGGTTTTGTGTCTGACCATGGTCAGGCTTATGAGAATGCACTTTGGATCCTCCTCTTCTTTGTGATCCTGGTTACCATCCTCGACTATGTGGTACCCATCATGGGCACAAAAAAATACGGTGGATCCAAACGGGGAGTCTGGGGAGCTACAATCGGCGTTGTGGTTGGCCTGTTTTTCGGTCCCCTGGGCATTATCATCGGCCCTTTCCTTGGTGCCTATATTGGAGAAATCACCACCGGGAAGAAAGAAAAGGATGCACTGAGAGCAGCCTGGGGCTCCTTTGTAGGCTTCCTCCTGGGGGTAGGGCTGAAACTGATGGTATGCGGAGCGATACTCTTCTTCTTTATACGGTACCTCTTCTTCTAAGCTCCCAGGGTTGCTACAAGAATAGCTTTGATCGAATGCATCCGGTTTTCAGCCTCATCGAAAACAATGGAATGCTCCGACTCAAAAACTTCTTCACTGACTTCCATGGACTCCAGGCCGAATTTCCGGAAGATCTCCTCTCCCAGTGTGGTCTCCCTGTTGTGAAATGCTGGCAGACAATGCAGGAATTTCACCGCCGGATTTCCTGTGGCCCTGATCACATCCATATTCACCTGGTAAGGCTTGAGTAAGGAGATCCGCTCTTCCCATACCTCATCGGGTTCTCCCATGGAAACCCATACATCGGTGTAAAGAAAATCTGCATCTTTTACAGCTTCCTGCACCTTATCGGTGATGGTGATCCTGCCTCCGGTCTCAGCGGCAATCTCACGACATTTTTGAACCAGAGCCTCCTCGGGCTGAACAGATTCAGGGGCAGCTGCCCTGAAATCCATGCCCATTATGGCTGCACCCACCATCAGTGAGTTGCCCACGTTGTTCCTGGCGTCGCCCAGGTAACAGAATTTCATATCCTCAAGTGCTTTACTGGAGTGCTCCATCATGGTCATAAAATCGGCCAGTATCTGGGTGGGATGAAATTCATTGGTAAGTCCGTTCCAGACAGGCACTCCGGAATATGCTGCAAGCTCTTCCACCACACGCTGACCGAATCCCCTGTATTCGATCCCGTCATACATCCGTCCCAACACCCGGGCCGTGTCTTTCATGGACTCTTTGTACCCGATCTGTGATCCTGATGGGCCCAGGTAAGTAACCCCGGCTCCCTGATCAAGAGCTGCCACTTCAAATGCACAGCGGGTGCGGGTGGAGCTCTTCTCAAAAATCAAGGCTATGTTTTTCCCTTTCAACCTGGGGACTTCAGTTCCGCTATACTTAGCCTTCTTCAAAGTAAAGGCTAGATCCAGCAGAAAATGAATCTCTTCCAGGGTATAATCAAGCAGTGTCAGAAAATGTCGGTTACGCAGGTTAAATGCCATGATATTTAGATTGATTATTGGACAAACAAAAATAATATAAAATGTCAGGTGTCGTATTCCATGGTGATTTTTGTCCCGTAACTACGGTCCTCCAGTTTAAAAGCTTCCGTGATCACACTCTTCTCTCCACCATTTTTTATAAACTGCATAGCTGCCTTGATCTTAGGTGCCATATCACCCTCTCCAAACATACCCTGTTCAAGGTAATTAAGAGTGTCCTGGTAGTTCAGGAACTCTTTTATTTCCTGCTGTGGGCTACCGTAGTTGATATAGACAAAGGGTACATCCGTAAGAATATAAAACTCATCTGCTCCGATCCTGGCTCCCAGCAGCGCAGATGCCAGATCTTTGTCAATGACCGATTCAGATGGCCTAATGAGGCCTTCATCATCCCGGTAGACCGGAACACCGCCTCCACCCGAGGCCACCACAATGGTCCCCTGTCGGGCAAGTGTTTCAACCACCTTTTCATTGATGATCTTAATGGGCTCAGGTGAGGGTACCGCTCTGCGATAGCCTCCTTCGCGTTTCTTTCCTTCCTGAAAAATCCAACCTTTTTCTGCTGCAATTTTCTCTGCTTCCTCCTTGCTATAAGTTTTACCCACCCTTTTTGAGGGCTTCTGGAAGGCAGGATCCTTCTCCTCTACCACAGACATTGTGATCATAGTTACTACCTCCTTATCAATCCCATTCTTATGAAGAATATTACGGAGCATCCGCTCGATCATATATCCGATCCCTCCCTGGGAATCAGCCACACATATATCCAGCGGCATCTGGGGAATTCCATAATTCGCCTCCCCGGCATCGTTGCGCATCAGGATATTGCCCACCTGGGGACCATTTCCATGAGTGATTACCAGGTCATAGCCTTCCCTGATCAAAAACAGGAGATTCTCCAGGGTATCCGTGGTATTCTGTTCCTGTTCATCTATGGTACCCAATTGATTGTCACGTAGAAGTGCATTTCCGCCAAGTGCTACAACCGCCAGCTTTTTCATACAAGAGTGTGTTGAATCATGCAAATCTAAATATTCCAGCCACGTTGCTTCATCATAAAAAGAGTTTCTTAAACATATCGTCTATATTTTTTCCTAAATTTGGTGGATATTTGAAAGCACCTCATAAACTTTCCCGTGTCGCGTAAACTATTACTCCCCTTTCTGTTTCTGGTCCTTTTGCTTCTCGTGAGCTGCCGCCGAAACTTCTTTCTACCCGAAACACTGGAAGCACATTATGTTCAATATCATATTTCCTACCTGGAAAGTATGGCTGGTGATATTCCCACCCGGATCCTGCCGGCAAGGATGGATTCGTGGTACACGGACTATTTTGTGCTAACTAAAATAGAAGGCTTTTTCCGGCAATTCTCATTGATCCAGATTGCCGACCTGAAGAACAAACGGGTATCTACCCTCCTGAACCTGTTTGGCAACAAGATATATCACAAAGGAAAAAAGGGGGAGCTGCCAGTCGGAATCATTGCTCCTTCTGAGTTACACGTACAGAGCACAGGAGAGCATTCTGTAATTGGCGGACTCAACTCGGAGCAGGTGAGCATAGATACAGGGAGCGAAACATTTAACATGTACTATACCCGCGATTTTTCTGTCCGAAGACCCAATCTCAGCACTCCTTACACCTCCATTGACCATCCCCTTTCAGATTTCAGGATTCAGCTGAGCTACCTGAAGATGCATATGTCCTGCACCAAATATGAATCCAGAATCATTGAGTCAGAAATCTTTATGATCCCCGAAGATTACAAGCTGGTGACCCGTCCGGTCATGGAAGAAATTATTAACAGCCTGTTTACAAAAGAATAGCAAACGCAGTACCGTTATTATTACATTAGTAAGTTGTATCCAACAGAATTTGTTATTACCAATCGGGGAGGAGAATGGCCAAGAAGAAGAAGAAGAAAAATCCAATCCTCAGGTTTCTGGGGTCCGTGGTTACCTTTTTTAAGGATGACCGCTTTCGTTATGCCATGGGAATTGTGTTCCTTTTGCTTGCATTGTTTTTGATCCTCTCACTTATCTCCTACCTGATCAATTGGAAAACAGACCAGGATTTTGAATGGGCCAAGGTATTTTCAGGCCCGGAAATCCAGGTAGAGAATTCAGGAGGGAAATTGGGTGCATGGATATCCAACCTGCTTATTAACAATTGGTTTGGCATTGCCAGCTTTCTCTTTTCCTTCATCCTGATCCTATGGGCCATGGCCCTGTACAAGATCAAACTTTTGCATACAGGAAAGGCCATCAGGAATAGTCTGATTCTGATCATTCTTTTGTCTCTCACCCTGGGATTCATGTTTGGAGATGCGGGGGGAGCCCTGGGCAGCGGCCCGGGTGGACAACATGGTTATTTCCTCAGCAAATGGCTGGTGGCCAGCATCGGGAACGCGGGTACTATTTTCCTGCTGATCATCTGCTATGCAGCCATGCTGCTGTTTTCAACCTCTTTTCTGGATTGGATCAGGGCTCATGAAAATCCCTTTCTCTCCTCCGGAGATCATAGTGAGGAAGAGGATGAATTATCACCTGAACAGGAAGAGATAGTCCATGCTGAGGAACTAAGTGTGGAAGAGAAGCCGGCAAGCAAAGAGCCTGTTGAGAATGAGCTTGACTCCACCGTGAAGAACGATGTGGAAATGACCATAGAGGATATCGATCCGGAGGACATCAATCCCGATGATGGGGCCCTGGGAGAGTACGATCCCACCCTGGATCTGCCTCATTTCAAATATCCGCCCCTGAGCCTGATGAAGGACTACGACCAGGGAGATATAACGGTTACCAACGAAGAGTTGATATCCAATAAGAACCGGATTGTTGAGACCCTGGGGAACTACAATATCAAGATAGATAAGATCAAGGCCACCATTGGTCCGACGGTGACCCTGTATGAAATTGTCCCGGCTCCGGGCATCCGGATATCCAGGATTAAAAGCCTGGAGGATGATATTGCATTAAGTCTTTCAGCATTGGGAATCAGGATCATTGCACCCATTCCCGGAAAGGGAACCATAGGCATTGAAGTTCCCAATCAGAATCCACGCACGGTCTCCATGAAATCGATCCTGGCCTCTAAAAAGTTTCAGGACGCAGAGATGGAACTGGCCATCGCTCTCGGGAAAACCATCGCCAACGAGACCTTCGTATTCGATCTGACCAAAATGCCCCATCTCCTTGTGGCTGGCGCCACCGGCCAGGGGAAGTCCGTTGGACTGAATGCCATTATCGCTTCTTTGCTCTTTAAAATGCATCCTGCCCGCCTGAAGTTTGTGATGATTGATCCGAAAAAAGTGGAACTTTCCCTCTACAGTAAGATCGAGCGGCACTACCTGGCCAGACTACCTGAATCGGAAGAGGCGATTATTACGGATACACAACAGGTGATCCATACGCTGAACAGTCTGTGTGCCGAGATGGATGAGCGCTACAACCTGTTAAAGAGTGCTCAGGTAAGAAACATCAAAGAATACAATGACAAATTCATCAATCGGAGACTTAATCCCAACAAGGGGCACCGTTTCCTCCCGTTTATCGTGGTTATTATTGATGAATTCGCCGACCTGATCATGACCGCCGGCAGGGAGATAGAAACCCCCATTTCAAGGCTGGCACAGCTGGCAAGGGCCATAGGGATTCACCTGATCATTGCAACGCAGCGACCTACTACCAATATCATAACCGGTGTAATTAAGGCCAATTTCCCGGCCCGGATCGCTTTTCGGGTCACCTCCGGGATTGATTCCCGCACCATCCTGGACGGTTCCGGAGCGGATCAGCTAGTCGGCAGGGGGGACATGCTTTTCCTTAGCGGAAACGAACCCATACGGCTACAGTGTGCCTTTGTGGACGGTCCTGAGATTGAAGAGGTTACCGATTTTATCGGACAACAGAAGGGATATGCCACGGCCATGATGCTCAATCCTGTTGAGGATGAGGGTGGATCTGGTCCGGAGGTGGATCTGGACAAAAGAGACGATAAGTTTGAGGAGGCCGCCAGACTGGTGGTCCAGCACCAGCAGGGCTCCACTTCACTTATCCAGCGGAAACTTTCGCTGGGGTACAACAGGGCCGGACGGATCGTGGACCAGCTGGAAGCTGCAGGAGTCCTTGGTCCTTTTGAAGGCAGTAAGGCCAGGCAGGTCCTGGTCCAGGATGAATTCACTTTGGAACAGATTTTGAGTAATCTAAACTAAAAGGAGATTCAAATCATGAGTCAATACAAAAAAATATGCCTGCTGGCCCTGCTAAGCATACTTAGCATCAGCTCCTACAGTCAGCAAGACAGCAAGGCTGATGCCTACCTGCAAACCGTATCGGAGCAGTTTAACCTGAATAAAGGGTATGTGATCCAGATGGATTATATACGGGAGGATCTTATGCAGGAGACCTCCGCAGAGGGAGAGGGAACCATCTGGATGAAGGGCCTGAAGTATAAGATTGTGGTGGATGAATATATTGTCTACTACAACGAAGAGAATCTCTATTCCCAGAACACAGAAACAGAAGAAGTCTATGTCAGTGAACCAGATCCGGATCAGCCCGGGTACCTCCAGGCGGTCCCCATCAAGATCATCAAATCTTATGAACAGGACTTCAATTATATGTACATAGGGAATGCTCCCCTGCTGGGCAAGAATCTGATTGAAATACAACTATATCCCAAAGACAGGTCAGGCCCCTACTCCATGCTTAAGATGTTTGTCAATCCCGGCTCCCGGAAACTGGAAGCCATTCAGCTTAAACACAAGGAAGGTATCCTGTATACC
>JAYEOJ010000598.1:0-1897 GCA_034722835.1 Bacteroidota bacterium
ATTCAGCAAAAAAGGTACCCAAGGTGATGAAGGCCAGCGATGATTTGAAGAATATTGATCTGAACGGTTCATCAAAAATGGGATCCGGAGGTATGGCCTCCAAAATTGCTGCAGCGGAACTGTGTCGTGAACACAATGTGGATGTTGTTATTATTGACGGGACCGAACCCTCCACTATCATGGATGTGCTTGAGGGAAAGGACCTGGGAACATTTTTTGTATCGGATGCCACCCAGATGGCAGGTTAAAAACATGATTGTATGAAAGAGTTAAACGAGATCGGGAAAAGAGCCCGGGAGGCTTCCAGACAGCTGGCTCACTTAAATACCGACCAGAAAAACAGGATATTACTTCAGGTGGCTGATCTGCTGGAGAACGCCATCCCATCAATTCTCGAAGCCAATCAGGCCGATCTGAAACTGGGAGAGGAGATGGGGCTTAAAGGAGCTATTGTGGAGCGCCTGACACTATCGGAAGAGCGGATAAAAGAAATTTCCAAAGGCCTGAGGGAGATCGTAAAGCTGGAGGATCCCATAGGCGGGATTGAGGAGATGAAAAAGCGGCCCAATGGTCTAATGATCGGGAAGAAACGTGTGCCCCTGGGGGTGGTGGGAGTAATTTATGAATCGAGGCCCAATGTAACCGCCGATGTGGCCGGCCTATGTATTAAGACGGGTAATGTGTGTGTGCTCCGGGGTGGCAAGGAGGCCTTTCGTTCCAACAATGCGATTGTGGAAATTTTTCATAAAGCAATTGTGGAATGCGGAATGGATCCAAATATGATCCAACTGGTGCAGGATACCTCACGGGAGAGTGCCATGGCCATGATGAAATTAAATGCCTACCTGGATATCCTGATACCGAGGGGAGGAGCCGGTCTGATACAGGCGGTGGTCCAGAACAGTACGGTACCGGTGATTGAAACCGGGGTGGGAAATTGCCATATCTATGTGGATGAAGCAGCCGATCCGGAGATGGCTGTGGCCATCGCGTACAATGCCAAGACACATCGCCCGGGGGTTTGCAATGCAGCTGAAAGTTTGCTGGTACATAAAAACATGGCCGCTGAGATATTGCCTGCCATTGGGAACTCACTCTCTGGTGCTGGCGTCGAGATCCGGGGTGACAGGTGGACTTGTGAGCTGATCCCCGGTGCGCTTCCTGCCACGGAAGAAGATTGGTCCACCGAATACCTCGACCTGGTGATCTCTTCGAAAGTGGTGGATTCCCTGGAAGAGGCAGTGGATCATATCAATCGCTATGGATCCATGCATTCAGAAAGTATCGTCACAGAAAACTACAGTCACGCGCAGTACTTTCTCAACCGGGTGGACGCGGCGGCGGTCTATGTAAATGCCTCCACCAGGTTTACCGATGGGTTTGAGTTTGGCTATGGAGCAGAGATTGGTATCAGTACCCAGAAGCTGCATGCACGCGGCCCCATGGGACTTAAAGAGCTTACTACCAACAAATATATCATTTACGGCTCTGGCCAGACCAGGTAGAGCTGCGTCATGCTATTTCCCCTCTTTGTAGCGAATAATTTCCTCTATAAAGGCATCAAAGAGATAAGCCGTATCAGTGGGTCCGCCTGAAGCTTCGGGATGAAACTGTGTGGAAAAGAAGGGCCTGGATACATGTTTCATTCCTTCGTTTGTATCATCATTCAGGTTGATAAAGAGGGGCTCCCATTCCTTGGGCAGGGTCTTGTTGTCAATGGCAAAACCATGATTCTGAGAGGTGATATAGGCTTTATCCGTACCTACTTCCAGCACCGGCTGGTTGTGACTTCGGTGCCCGTATTTTAGTTTATAGGTGTCGGCTCCTGCAGCCAGGGCCATCAGCTGGTTCCCCAGGCAGATCCCGAAAACGGGGGTGTCCGACTCATAGGCCCGGG
>JAYEOJ010000599.1:0-1882 GCA_034722835.1 Bacteroidota bacterium
AGCAGGATCCTGAAACAGAAAATTGAGAATCTGAATGGAGAGCTTACATTGAATTTCCAGGATTTCTGGAGGCAAAATGTGGGAAAGAGCAACAAGATCAATATAAATTTTGAACTATCCCATTACGACCATACCAATCCGGAAAGAAGCGGAAAACCTTTTATTGAGTTCTGGATCAAAGATGAGCAGGAAAGGCTTTATCCCAAACAGCGGAGCCGGGGAGTAAGATGGTTTCTCTCCTTCTTCCTGGAATTGAAGGCTACCGCCATGGATAAAAGCAAGCGCCACAGAGTGCTGCTGATTGATGAGCCGGCAGTAAGTCTGCATGCAAGGGCCCAGGAAGATGTGCTGAAGGTATTTGATGATATCAAGGAACGTATTCAAATTGTCTATACCACCCATTCTCCTCATCTGATCGATGTCAATAAATTGTACCGGATACTGGCTGTCCAACGCGCTATCGAAGACGATATGAAAAGTGAAACCCTGGTCTACAGTGCCCGGTCCCTCAAATCGGCCACAGCCGATACCCTCTCACCCATCTACTCCACCATGGGTGCCCGGCTAAGCCAGCAGGAGATCATTAAATCTTTCAACAACGTCATTGTCAAGGATCTGGCTACCTACTATTTCCTGAAAGCAGTAGTGGCACTTACCGGTTTCGAAAAAGAATGCTATTTTCTGCCTGCTTCAGGTGCAGAGAGCATCCCCATGATGGTCAATATCCTGATGGGTTGGGGCATTGATTATGTGATTCTCAATTTCGGCAATTCCGAGGAGAGGCAGGTGTATGAAAAACTGATGAAAGAGCAGTACGATAACAAAATTGATCTGGCCAGCAAGCAGATGCTTTTAATGGAAGATTATCTGGATACAGAGGATTTTTTCTCCACCATCGATTTCAAGAAATTCGTTGTAAAAGTCAGGGAGGGAATCACGGTGAAGAATTCTGAATACCTCATAGATAATAACTATTCCAGGGCCATCCTCGCTTCCAACTTCCTGCAGGAAGTGGACAATGGAAATGTGAGTTTCAAATCACTTGACGATGAGACCCGCGACAACCTGAATAGTTTTATACAGCAGCTTTCTGCCATTCTAAAGTAACCCGTACTGCATCAATGAAACAAATAAGAAGTATTTCTGCACTGATCCTGCTGCTCTCACTCAGCCTCTCTTCCAGAGCCCAGGATACTGTTCTGTTGTTCCATCCAACTGCCTATAACCTGGAAGTTTTTCAAAAGCTGATGGATGAAGGATTGTTTACACTGGATGGCTGCCACCTCCTGGGGGTCTACCACCCCGGTGAAAGCTATGATTACAGCGAGTCGAAAGCCTATCTTGATGAGGAACTCAGTTCACAATTCAGTCTGAGAGAGATCAAAGGAGAGCTGGGACCTGATAACATATACAAGGAAAATGATGCCAGCGCTCAGTTCAGGAAGCTTTTTGAAGGCTCTAAAGGAGCGCTGTTTATGGGCGGACCGGATATTCCGCCAGTCACCTATGGAGAGGAGGTTCACCTGCTGACCATGGTTACCGATCCCTTCAGACATTATTTGGAGCTGTCCTATCTTTTTCACCTTCTGGGAGGCAATCAGGACCCGGATTGGGTTCCTTTCCTGGAGGAGAAACCCCGTTACCTGGTCACCGGGATCTGCCTGGGAATGCAAACCATGAATGTGGCCACAGGAGGAACCATGGTACAGGATATTCCCACTGAGCTGTACGGTATCTGGCTGGTAGAAAATATTCTGGCCCTGCCGGGGGACCAGATGCACCGGAACTACCTGGACTATCTGAGTACGGGGTGTGAAGATCCCACTTCCTATCATTTTCACAAAGTCGCCCTCCTACCCCATATGATACTCACCAGTGGGAT
>JAYEOJ010000600.1:0-1875 GCA_034722835.1 Bacteroidota bacterium
TTTTTTCCCATCCATGCGTCTGGGAGCAGTACAGTGAGCCAGGGTAATGATTCCGTCATGCGGATAGGTTGGATCATTCAGAAATACAGGTTTGCCTGATATATTGGCCAGCAGGATGCCGGCCGGAATCACCACAAAATCTGATTCGCAAAATGCAAGATACCCGGCATCATTCAGCAAACTGAGTGTCATGCAGGCAGAAGTTTCAGCCAGAGGCATGATGGTGCCCATACATCCATTGATGGTAATGGCACGGCAGTTCTCCCGATCCATGATCTTCCGGAATACCTCCTCCAGGAGAAAGCAATTGTCCACATATGTGCGATCCGTCTCCAGGGACAGACTGCTGTCCTCCAGATAGGCCGCTGCCCGTTGCCTGGACCGGTTTACTGCGGAGGCATCCTTCTTTGCATCCACAATAATTTTTCCAAGCTCATCGTATGGGAGCGATTTGATCCCGAACTTGAATTTATCTTCCACAAGTCCCGGAACCACTCCCTTGGGTTGTGCCCAGCCCCCGGCTCCCCCGATGGCAAGGATTGTTGTATTCCGCGTGTTTTTTAATCCGCATAAAGCCCTAAGCCGCCAGAGTATCTCATCCTGGTTGTCAATCACCACATCCTCCTCATCCACTCCGGAGAGAGCGAGCTTGTCCGTATGTTGCCTCAGAAAGCGCGGACTGATAATCTCGTACCACAGGTAGACGGGGCCCGATTTATGCCGGCAGAACAAGATCATGTCTTTTTTTCTTTTATGGAGCGCATCAAAGGTATCCATCCATCCTCCCGCTGCATAAACCAGGAAGGTGTCGGCCGCATCCAAATCTGCAATATCCCCTAAATCATTGGGCCCTTTAATGGCCGCTGAAGGCAAAAATTCTACAGGAAAATCCGCTTCAGATTTCAGCTTGCCCAGCTCCTCCTTTATTCTTGAAAGTTCTTCCCTGGCATCCTCATCGGTCTGGATACCTCCCCAGGACCTCCAGCTGGATTGATGTCTGTATTCGGGGGCGCTGTATACCAGGATGGGTTTTACAAGCAGGGGCTGCCTTACTATTCCGCTTTGTTCCTTCAGGCTTGTGTTAGCCAGTACAGGCCAGGAGAGACCTGAGAGGGCAACCACCGACAGGGTGGTCCCTCCCGCCACTTTGATAAATTTCCTTCGGCTTATGGAGTTTTCGGTGGCATCAGTCTGGTCATGTGCGGGGCAGCATGCGTGAAATTTGGGTCCGGATAAATGGGGTTCTGAAGTTTTCATACGCTTGTTTTTCAGGTGCAATTAAATGTAGTGATTTTCCTGCACAACTTCTGAAAATCAAGTCACTAATTGGCAATCTGAAATCGCGCATTACGCTATGTTCATTTGTACAAAAGAATACTGGAGTTCATGAGGCCCAGTGGGTTGAACATATTTCATTATCAGAAAACAAATCAGGGTGATTAATTATTTACAGCAAATCATTCTCCTCTAGCCACTTTTGGACCCTTTCATACTCTGCCTGGTATTTGGCTTCTGTATTGTGGACGATTTGCTGGAACTCTGGTTCATCCCTGATATTGTCAAATAAGGGATCGTGCTTGATCAATGTTGCCCACCATAAAGGAATTCTTTCTTTTTGATTAAATACCCGCAGATTTTCATATGCCTTTTCTGTTTCCCCCATCAAACAGGATATGCCAGCCAGATCGTAGTAAGCATAATACTCGGTAGCATGCCTTCTCCCCAGCTCTATGGATTTAATACAGTGGTCTTTGTAATTATTTATATATAGTAAAGCCTCTTCATGATCGCCAAGGGACCAGTATGCAACACCTATTCTATAATCGAGTTGGTTTAAACGTAATTCAGCTGAAGGATTATCAGCAAATTGTAGTA
>JAYEOJ010000601.1:0-1874 GCA_034722835.1 Bacteroidota bacterium
CAATGGGTAACTTGTATCCCAGGGCCTCCGCCTCCAGTATAAAATGCCCGGCGTAACTGCTTCCCCATTCACTCACGCTGCTATAGGAACCTGGCCAGTAAGTAAGTCCGCCTCCGGATACCTGGAAGGATTTAATCTTGTTGATCCCGGCCGAGACCTGTTCCTGGATTTCACTCCTGAGCTCCGAATCAAGTTCAACGAGCCTGTGGAGGAACAACTGCGGAAATACTGCCGAGGTGGTCTGCTCAACACAGCCATGCGGATACTGCATCAGGTACTTCAGCCGCTGCTCCAGGTTCATGGGAGGAATGACCGATACCTCCAGGACCCCATGATTGGTCCCGGCCAGTCCAACTGCCTCGTAAGTACTCTCCCAGCTCTTCCCGGCCTCCACTATGTCATTCACAGTCCAGGTGATCGGCGGATTGGGCATTCGCACCTGCAAATCGATCAGGTCGCTGGCCTTCTGGTTCCCGCTCCTGGCAATTACCTCCACCTGCCCGGTACCAATTCCTTTGGCTACCTTCAGGGTAAATTCTACCAGTTGGTCGCCCTCTTCATCAAAAGTGATCTTTTGAGAAGAAGGTCCATCGATCCTGAACAGGTCGTTGGTCTTCACCTCCACGCTCACATTTTTCACTTTGGGATCCATGGAAAACACAGTCACAGGCAGACTCACGGACTCGGACGGACTCACCATCCGGGGTAGTGTAGCCAGAACCATCAGCGGCTTCTTTACCGGTGTTGCTTTTTCGGTTAAGCCATAGGCGCCCTGATGACTGGCTACCACCATGGTCTTGACTGAACCCACATAATTGGGCATGGTAAAGGAATGGCTCTTGCTTTTCCCCGACTTCAGTTCAAAAGGCCCAAAGAACTTGACCACCGGTTTAAAACGGTTGTTGTTTTTCTTATCGTCTTGCTCAATAAACTCATCCCCACCAATGGAAAGCAATCCGGCCATCTCTCCTTTCAGGGCACCCAGCACATACTTGTAAAGATCCCAGGTGCGGATGCCCAGAGCCTCCCTGGCATAAAACTGTCTCCATAGATCGGGAGTCCTGAACCGGGTTAGATCCAGCAGACCCTCATCTACAACAGCCACTGTATAGGTCATTTCCCTCCCCTCCTGTTCCGACACTGTCAGGGTCACCTCCTGTTCCGGTTCAAGCACCTCAGGCATCTGAAGCACCGGGTTCAGTATGGTATTCGGATCCACCACATTTACAGACTGTATCCCGTACATGCGGATAGGCCTGTCGTTGACAGTGTTTTTATGAGGCTGGATCAGGGACACATGGATATAGGCATTGGGTGCCATGCCGGGTGTTGCTTCAATACGCACAGGTCCCTCCTGCGGATTTTCCACCCAGAAGGTCTGCAGGATCCTCGATCCGGTTTCAATGCTTACCAGGGCACGCCCTTCCTCAAATTCCGGCAGGTTCAGAGCAATCTCTTCCCCCACCCTGTAATCCTTCTTATCGGTGCTAAACGTAAGCATCTCAGCTCCGCCCGGGCCCTCCTGGGAGTTGGTCTCCCAGTACCCCCTGTAGTCCAGGTAGAAGGTCTGGCCCGTACTGTGTCCCCCTTTGGGATCGGTGATCCGGATCAGCTTCCTCCCCCAGAGGTTTTTGCCAAAATTCAGTTCGTACATCGCCTTCCCGTTCACCGTACTGATCCGGTTCTTTTTGATCAGGTTACGGCTCTGATTTCCCACATAGGAGGCCAGGTTGTCGTACTCATCACGGTCCCACCACCATCTCCAGTGTACCTCGTAAATCTCAATCTGGAGGTTTTCGACATCCACAGGCATCCCCGACTCGTCTACCGTCACAATTGGTATCAGGTTGGTTTCGTTGGAATAAAGAGCTCCG
>JAYEOJ010000602.1:0-1868 GCA_034722835.1 Bacteroidota bacterium
GTTTGGCTCTGTTACATCGATGGATCTTGAAGCCAAGTTGCAAGATGCAGGAGTTGATATTGATCGTAAGAAAATTCAACTTGGCGAGCCAATTAAATCTCTTGGTGAGCATATCGTACCTGTTAAGCTTGATGCTGGGGTTGTTGCAGAATTGAAGGTTGTTGTTAAGGCTGAAGAAAAAGAAGCATAGCAGATATTTTCAAGTTATCTGTTTAAATTTTAAGGGCGGTAGATCTAAGATCTACCGCCCTTTTTGGTTGTGATTTTAGTTATAGGATGCATAATTATTATTTATGAATGATAATTATGTGTAGCTAATTTACAGGTTGCATATATGTGTGGTTATCTATATAATTGATTCTTTCTAATCTGACGGTGAATTATGCTAAATATAAAATTCATATCGATATTTATGTTGCTGTGTTCTCTGGTTGCCTGCGATATGGAAAAATATCCGGAACCTGAAAGTGACAACTGTCCTGAGGTTCTGATTTATAGTGGCATGACTATGATTCAGCCACTGAAGGAAATCAGTGCTTTGGTTGAAGCTGCAGAAAATTGCAAAATTATCATTACCTATGGAGGTTCTGGTCATATTCTCAGGTCGGTTGAAGTCAATCAGATGGGTGACCTTTTTTTTCCGGGAGATGACTCTTATATTGATATCCTGCAAGAACAAGCAGTGGTCACTGAATCAGTACAGGTTGGTTATAATCAGGCAGGTTTGTTCGTTCAGCCTGGTAATCCTAAGCAGATCTCTTCTGATCTGAAAAATCTTCAAAATAAACAACTCAATATTGTTATCGGAACTCAAAAAGCGGGTGCAATAGGCCGTGAAACCGAAAGAATTCTCCGACAGGCTGGAAATTATCAGGAAGTTATCAATAATTGCCTCTATATGACGACTGACTCAAAAGGTCTGGCAAAAGCAATCAAGAATAAAAATGCCGACCTTGTTGTAAATTGGAAAGCAGTCAGTTTTTTACCAGACAACATCGGCAAGATGACATTTTTACCTCTTTCAGGGAAGGAAATTGACAAACAACCATTAGTCATGGGCTTGTTGACTTATAGCCAGCATCCAGATCTTGCACGTAAAATTATGGAAATGGCAAGTACGGAAGTTGGTCAGAATATCTTTCGCAAATACGGATTTCTAGATTGAAAATACCTATATCGCAATCCTTTACAAGAAATATAATTGCCCAGATTGTCTTACTGCTTTGTCTGTTTATGATCAGCTTTGCTGGTCTGCATTTCGGACAGGTATTGTTGAATAAACGGCTAAATTACTTGCAGATGTTACGGGACAATGAACAGGTCAAAGGAGAGCTGTCACATATCCTGCAAAAGAAAACCTTGGCAATGAATGTAAAGTTGCATGATATGTCCCATGCGACTTCTATAAATGAGATGAGACGATCGTTAACTTTTTTTTCGGTGTTGAATGCTGAACTTGCGGAGATTTTGGCTGTTATTGATAAAGGAGGTAAAGTCACTATCAATAACCTGGTTAACTTTGGTTTTTCTGATGGTATTTCCCGCGATCTGGCTTATGTGAATTTTAACCGTCATAGGTTTAATGTTGAAGTCCTTGAACTACGAGCTAGATTGAAAGAACTCGATGGAATCGTTGAGGAATTTGAGGGATTTGTTGAGCAGAAAATATACATTCTTGAAAGCAGAGATCTGCTTCAGATTGCAGAATCTATTCAAAAGGTCAGTAACTTCTATAAGGGAATAGAGCCATTTTTTAATCGAATTCTGAAAAACACCCGCGAACTTCTTTCACAAAGTCTTCTGGAAAGGGCACGGATTCAGGAAGTTTATACCGAGTTCAATCAGACTTATGGTTTGATTGAAAACAT
>JAYEOJ010000603.1:0-1864 GCA_034722835.1 Bacteroidota bacterium
AAGGAAGCCGATCTCTGCCTGGTGGATCTGCTTACAGGAGAAAGCGAGGTTCAGGCACTGGTAAATTCCGATGATACAGACAGCTATCATAGCTGGGCACAGAACAGCAGGTGGATTGTATTCAGCAGCAGGAGATACGATGGACAGTATACAAAGCCCTATATCTCTTACATGGACAATGAGGGGCAGTTTCAAAAAGCATTTCTGCTGCCTCAGCGAATTCCTGATTTTTACGACTCCTTCTTTTACTCTTACAACCGGCCCGAACTCATCACCGGTGCCATTGAGACAGATCAACGGAGCTGGGTTCAAAAGATTCGAGAGAAGTAAAGAATTACTCGGGCGATTATTTAATGAAGGTTGGGATTAATCCCGGGATCTCGCTTCGAAGGACCAGCGTTGTGCTGGAGCTTACTGAAGTTCCGTGATAAGCAGGTTTCTCCACTGCACTTTGATGCCACCACCGGAGTGTATCTGCAGGGCAATGCTCCCTTTGGCATTGGCAATCATCTTGTCATCCAGAGTGATCATAAGATAGCCGTTTAGCCACGTTTCCACCTGTCCGCCCACCACGCGTACCCTCATGGTGTTCCATTCTCCGAATTTAAGATGTTTATCCAGCTCCGGATCCGGTTTGATGATCCATCCCCTTCCGTAGGACTCATAGATTCCGCCGGTGCTATGTCCCGGAGGGGCCACCTCGACCTGCCACCCGGCAATCTTGGTGCCTTCAATGGAGGAGCGGAAGAATATGCCGCTGTTTCCGTCTGCACCCTGTTTGAATTCCACGCTCAGCTCAAAATCCTTGTATTCCTTTTCAGTCCCAAGGTATCCGTATTCTTTGTCAGGGCCACTCTCACATACCAGCAGTCCGTCTTCCACATACCAGAGTTCGGTACCGTAGATGGTCCAGCCTGTCAGGTCCTTTCCGTTAAAGATGGATTCTGTTTGGGCCAGGATTGCTCCCTGGAAACAAAGAAGAAGCATGATTGAGAGTAGGGGATGTCTTTTCATCTTGATGTGATTTTGGTGTGCTAATTTGAGCACATCAAGATAGGGATTTTCAGTGAAAATCTCCCTTTACTCTATGCGATCACGCCTCACTGAGTTCCACTCCAACGGTGAACTTTTGACTCAGTTTGTTAATGTAGATGGGGATATTGAACAAAGCAATGGCCATAGCCAGGATCAGCAGGATCAACTCTTCACCGTTCAGGCCTCTGAAAATGAAGGGTATTGCTACAAACAGTGCATTTGCAGATAAAATCTTCAGGGTTGCCGCAAGGTGGGATCCGCTCAACAGGAGCATATGATGATGAATATGGATCTTATCAGCCACAAATGGTGATCTCCCCTGGTATATGCGCACCACCATTACTCTGGCAGTATCAAAGAGGGGGACAATCAGGACGCTTAGCAATATTGCCGGGGAAGCGTGATTCTGATGTAAAAACGGCGAGCCGCTTTCCATATTCAGAAACTTGATTGCTAAAATTGAAAGCAAGAGGCCAATTAGCATGGACCCGGTGTCGCCCAGGAATATCTTATTCTTCCTGCTGAAAACATTGAAATAAAAGAAGGTAAGCAGGGAAGTGGCCAGGCTAAAGCTTATGATTGCATAGGACAGTAGTCCTTCCTTCAGGAAAACGATTCCAAAGAACAGAGATACAAGGATGCCAATACCCGACGCAAGTCCGTCAATCCCATCTATCATGTTAAAGCTGTTTATCAGGGCCATGAAGAGGAACCAGGTGATGATAATTCCAGGGAAATAGGATATATCGTATACACCAAACAGACCATGGAGCGAATGCAGGTAAAGATCGCCCGGCACCAGGATGATCAGTGCTGAAAGGGATTGGCC
>JAYEOJ010000604.1:0-1861 GCA_034722835.1 Bacteroidota bacterium
GGCCCTTCTGGATCTTATATTGTGCATCCTGAACACTCTGGTAAAAGGTTTCGGTGCGGCCGGCAAAGTCAGCCTCCAGTTCGGTCTGCTTTTGAGACAGATCCTGCTGGTAGTCATCATAGAGGTCCCACTGTGACATCACTGAATCCATATTGAAATAAGCAATGCTGATATCCCCGGGATTGGCTACCAGAGCTGCAGCAGCTTTCTCGCCACTCTTTTCACTTTTCTCTCCTCCGGAAAACTGGAAAACGAACAACACGATTACCGCTGCTCCTAGAACTACATTCGTTACAATGTTTGCAATTTTCATTGTCTGCTTTTTATCTGATTAACTGATTATTTGTTTGTTATCGGGCAACAAATATAGTAGAAAAGTTTAATAATCAGGCTATTTTTTTGCTAACTGCTGGCTGATATAAACGCCCCTGTGACATATATAATCAGATCAGTGTTAGCGTCCAATCCCCCTCCCGGCGATTAGGGGTAAGCGTACAGTTTTCAGGGAGGGGGATTGACTGATCTCTCTCCCGAATTGATGATCTGGAATGATATTATCTCAAAGCTTATTTGCTATGGATGATCCTGCCTGTAATGCTCTGCCACCTGCCCAATGACCTGCTCCAGAGGTGTGAACTCCATATCAATGGCCTTTTTGACCTTTTCCGAGGAGAAGTGGACCTCTCCAAAGGCAGCGCGGACATGCTCTGAAGTAATCAGTCGGATCCCTCTGAAAAGGGCGGCAAAGGAATCCAGTCGCATGAGTTTCTGAAGCAGGGAGGGGGTGACCTTTTTTAGATTCCGGGGAACTCCCAGTGACTCAGCTATCATTCCAAATACCTGCAGATAGGAATAATCACCTTCACTCAGTATGTATCGTTCGCCCGAAATATCTGAATTCATCAGGCGGATCATGGCCTCTACCACATCCTGTATGCCCACGTAACCGGTAATTCCCGGAGCGGCGTATTTTAATCCACCGGCCACTCGGCTGAACATGGAAGAACTTCCCCGTTCCCAGAAACCGGGTCCCAGGATAATGGAGGGATTCACGATCACTGCGTTCAGGCCTTCTTCCATTCCTCGCCACACCTCCATCTCTGAACGGAACTTGGATACAGCATAGCCGGTGCTCGTTTTGGTATGCGTCCAGATCATGGATTCTGTTGCCGGTGATCCGTCCGGGGACCGGCCAATGGCCGAGGTGGAGGAAACATGCAGCAGTTTTTTCACGCCGGTATTCAGGCAGGCATTGACCAGAGAGGCTGTACTACGGGAGTTGAATCGGATCATCTTCTGACGATCGCGTGGCTGAAAGGAGACCATGGCAGCACAATGGTAGACCCGGTCCACATCCTGAAGGGCTTCTTCCAGCTCTGCCTGGTTCAGCAAATCGGCATGTAGCCACCGGATGCGCCCAAATAGTTCAGCCGATTCTTCCTCTCCGCTGCAATGGTATCCGAACACCCGTTTTACCTCCTCCAGATCAGATGAGGGACGTTTTAGTGCCACCACCTCCGCATGCTCCCGCACCAGGCCGAGCAGCAGGTGCGATCCAAGAAGTCCAGTTCCTCCTGTTACCAGTATCATCTAAAAATGGATTTTGACGAAGATAGGAATATTATGATTGGCAGCCATATGAGGGCCATCGAGCTTTCAGTAGATGCAGTCAGGCATTGGTTTGTGATTTCAGACTTTCGTTGAATGAATTATCATGCATTATATGCAGAAATGAGGTATTGTGTATGAAAAATCATACAACACAGGGATACCATACACAATGATCTCATTAGAATTGTCACGGCCAATAAAATTATGTGAGGTGAAAGGATAATTGAAGAGCTTAGGATAATAAAAAACA
>JAYEOJ010000605.1:0-1861 GCA_034722835.1 Bacteroidota bacterium
ACATTCCTTTTCCCCTCTCTTTGGGAGTCATAATTCGCTGCAGGCGCTTGAAATAGGAAAAAAGAATCACTACAGCCAGAGCATAAGAGAAGATCACCAGCAGCACGTAAAGATCAATGGACAGGTGGAGATAAAAAAACAACAGGGCAGAAGCAATCAGGAGAAAGCGGAGGATGATTTCCCGGATTAGCTTCGGAATAGTGATCCGGAAGTAGGCCACTGCAAAATTCTCAATGATGCCCAGATACATGCAGACCAGTCCAAAAGGAATGATCAGGAGGAAGTATTTGCTATACAGCGGAGAGTTCTCAGTAAAGAACCCCTGTAAATAATCCTTCCCCAGGAATACCAGGGTGCCAAAGAATATGAAACTGATGAGCGGCAGAAGCAAGGCATATCTGTACGCTTCCCTGATTTGCCCCTTTTTTTTCAGTTGCGGGCTAAAGCGTATGATGGCATTGGGAATCCCTATCTGGGCAACAAAGGCAAAGAGAAAGGCTGAATCTATCAATATGCGGTTCAGTCCAATTAACTCCGGAGTCAGGAAATAGGGATAGATAAAAATGGTGGAGAGCGCTCCAATGACTGCTCCGGCGTAACTGACAACAGAGGCCTTTATGCTTTGTCTGATAACGATCCCCATGTTATAATGATTTCAATATTTTTCGTTTCACAAACAGGATCAGTTGAAATGGAACCATCTCTTTCCAGGTCAAATATTTCCTGTTTATTAACGAGAATTTGTCCCGTTGCATTTTCTTTCCTTCAAAAGATCGCAAAAGATCCAGGTATTTTTGATGAGAAACGGTATTTGAAAAATGCTCCCTTGCCCTGAGCAAAGCATTCTTACTCATCTGATTTAAATGTTCTTCATCATTAAGCAACTCCTCCAAACGCCGGCCAAAATCATGTACTTTTCCCACATCGACCAGGTATCCCGATTTACCCTCTTCAATACAGGTATCTGTACACTGCGGCAGAAGCGAGGAAACCGGAACGCAGCCACGGGCCATGGCCTCCATCAAAGTAAGCGGGTGCCCTTCAAAATTTGAAGGTAGAAGGAGAATCTTACTTGAATTATAATATGAACCAACTTCTTCAGGCTCCACCTTCCCGGTCAGAATGATAAATTCTGAAAGAGATTGATCCTGAACCATTTGCTTCAGTTCTTCAAAATCCGGCCCATTACCAACCAGGGTAATCGTGGTTCTGATTTCCCGTTCAAGCAGATAATGCATGATATCAGGTATCAGGAATACGGCCTTTTGCCTGTTATCAATCCGGCCTACATACAAAATGTCCCCGGGCCTGTCAGAGCATTGTTCATACTGCTGTAAAGGTTTTCCGGGAAGCTTTATCCCATTCAGAATGGAGGTCACCATCGGGGAGGGAAGGTGCTTTTGGGCCAGCTCCTCAATTCGCGGACTAACCCCTACAATCCTGTCAGATAAGGGATCAGATTCAAGTTCCACCATCTGCTCCAGCTGGTTGTGAACCACATGCATGATCCGGCTGCTGCCAAAAATATACCCGGCTGCTGCATGTATATAAAAACTGTGATTATTGATAATGTAATCGAAAGAGCCTTTCCTCATATATCTTCCAACTCTCCTGGCCAGCATGATTCTGCCAAAGGGAATCCATTCATAAATGGCGGAATTAAAGAATTTGCCCTTGAATCCTTCCTGCCCGATTTTTTCGTACCAGTCTCCTTTCCCGTCAGTACATATGATGGATACATCATATCCATTTGACTTTAAGAATTTTCCGAGTTCAAGGATAAAATTGCTGTCTCCGCCCATACTCAACATATAAGCTGTGATGGCCAGGCGGCGGGTTCCCTTATGACTTTTAGTCTGAT
>JAYEOJ010000606.1:0-1860 GCA_034722835.1 Bacteroidota bacterium
AGACGAAAGAATCATGGAAATGGCCATGATGCTGGGAATTGATCCTTTTCTGAACAGAAAAGCCGGTATTCTTTCTTTTGGACAGCAGCAACGCGTGGCCATCATCCGGGCACTCTGTCAGCCTTTCGACTTTCTGCTGGCCGATGAATGTTTCAGTCACATGGACCGGGATAACAGTCTTACTGCCTATCAACTGATTCGTGCAGAATGTGAGGCCCGTAGTGCAGGGCTGATCCTCACCTCCCTGAATGAAACGGGGCTTCCAAACACAGATGTAAGCCTGAAATTATGAGACTCCTCTACCAGATATTATGGAAAGATCACAGCAGGACACATCTGTTGGGTGCATTCCTTGGTACGCTGGCGGGATTCATTCTCTTGCTGGCCGGTATCCAGTTTTACATGGATATCAAAGCGGTTCTTTCCGAAAACCGGGATCTGCTCGATCCGGAATATATTGTGATCAATAAAAAGGTAAACATTGGAAATACGCTGGGGCTGACCGGGGGTGGTTTCACAGAGGAAGAGATTGCGGAGATCGAAGCCCAGCCCTTTGCCGACCAGGTAGCTGCATTCAATTCCAATGAATTTCCTGTCCAGGCTTACACCGAAGGTGAGCAAGTTCCCAATTTCATTACCGACCTCTTCTTTGAGGCGATCCCCGACGAATACATCGATGTAAAATCCGAAGACTGGCAATGGGATCAGGAAGAGGGCACCATCCCGGTAATCATCCCCCAGGACTACCTGAACCTGTATAATTTTGGATTTGCACCAAGCCAGGGCCTGCCGCAGATTCCAAAGGGTGTGCTCTCATTGATCAATTTCAAAATCAGGCTCCAGGGCCAGGGTCGTGGGAATTATGACGACTACAATGGCCGGATAGTTGGATTCAGCAATCGGGTCTCTTCCATCCTGGTGCCCGTGGATTTCCTGGAATGGGCGAACAATAAATACGGCTACTTTAAAAAGAACGATCCTGCCCAGGTAATCCTGGTTTCCAAGGATCCCACCGATCCTTCCATCATCAGATTTTTGGAAGAAAGGGGTTACGACACCATCCGGGAAAAGCTCAAGAGCAGCCGAATGAATATCATTCTGAAATTTGTGCTCAGCTTCCTGGTGCTTGTGGCTGCAATTATTATCGGTCTCGCGTTCCTGGTATTTCTTCTGAGCCTTCAGCTGATGATTAGCCGATCCTCCGATAAGATCCGGAGGCTCAATAAACTTGGCTTCCACTACAGGGAGATCAGTCGCCCGTACATCCTGCTGCTGATGCTGCTGATGGCCGGAATCACCGGGCTATCCCTGCTTCTCACCTCCCTCCTTGCCGGTCAGCTTCATCACAGGGCCGAGGAATGGAGCTTAAACATCTCCTCTTCCCTGCATGGTATCATTTACGGCACAGCATTGGGCCTGATCCTTCTGATTTCGGCTTCCAATATCACAGCCATACTGATAAGTACCAAAAAGCTATGTAAATAGTTTGTATCATTCAAATTAATCACTATTTTTGCATCCCCAAATAAATTATAAGGCAATATGGCACATCATTTATCAGCGAAGAAGAGGATCAGGCAGACAGAGTCGAAGCGTGTAAAAAATAAGTACTACGCCAGGACTACAAGGAGCGCCGTAAAGAAGCTGCGTGGCACCACCGATAAGGAGGCTGCAACTGAGCAGTATTCGGAAGTTGTTTCCATGCTTGACAAGCTTGCCAAGAACAATGTAATTCACAAGAACAAGGCAGACAACCTCAAATCGAAGCTTGCAAAACACGTGAATAGCCTGTAGGTTTATTCATACACGATATTTGAAAGGCCGTCCACCACGTGGATGGCTTTTTTTTTGTTTTAGTCT
>JAYEOJ010000607.1:0-1855 GCA_034722835.1 Bacteroidota bacterium
AGTCCTTGATCAGCACCGACATCTCCTCCGGTGTTTCATCATATTCCCCGAATTGGTTGGGAAGACCGGCATTGGGATGTACAGAGGTAAAAAAGCCAGATTTCCCTGCCATCTCCTTCAGGTAGGGACGCAACTCTTTGGCACCCAGCGAGCAGTTCAAACCAATGGAAAGAAGCTCCACATGGCTCAGGGAGTGCATAAATGCCTCCAGGGTCTGCCCCGACAGGGTGCGCCCGCTGGCATCGGTGATGGTTCCTGAAACCATCACGGGAATACGCTTACCGGCCGATTCCAGGTACTCCTCTATACCCATTAGGGCAGCTTTGGCATTCAAGGTATCGAAAACAGTCTCCACCAGCAGCAGATCCGCGCCTCCTTCCACCAGTCCCTTGACCTGTTCTTTATAGGCAATCTTCATTTCGTCAAAGGAGATGGCCCGGAAGCCGGGATCATTCACATCGGGAGAAAGAGAGGTGGTTTTGTTGGTGGGTCCAATGGAACCAGCCACAAACCTTGGTTTATCTGGTGTGAGTTTACTAAAGGCGGCAGCAGCTTCTGCAGCGATCCGCGCCGATTCAAAGTTTATTTCATACACCAGCTCCTCCATCTGGTAATCTCCCTGGGAAATGGAGGTGGCATTAAAGGTATTGGTTTCAATAATGTCCGAACCTGCCTCCAGGTAGGCTCTGTGGATCTCTCCTATTACATCCGGCCTGGTAATGGAGAGCAGGTCATTGTTACCTTTCAGGTCACAGGGGTGCTTCTTAAAACGTTCCCCCCTGTAATCTTCCTCGCTTAGTTTGTGGCGCTGAATCATGGTCCCCATTGCACCATCCAGCAGAAGAACGCGATCTTTAAGAAGCCTGGATATCTCTGTTCCGCTTTTATTGCTCATCATCTCCGAAATTAATCAATTTTTGAGAGAGCCTCACTATACCTCAAAGGCCTGCTCGAAATCGGCAATGATATCATCAATATGCTCTACGCCCACGGAAACCCGCAGCAGGGTGGGAGAGACACCGGCTGCAACCTGGGCCTCCTCAGACAACTGTTGGTGCGTTGTGGCCGCTGGCTGGATGATTAATGTTTTCACATCACCCACATTGGCCAGGTGACTGACCAGTTTCAGATTATCTACCAGCCGGACAGCTTCCTCCTTCTTTCCTTTTAAAGTGAATGAAAGGACGCCTCCTGAACCGCGGGGAAGATATTTTCTCGCATTGGCATGGTGGGGGCTGTCTTCCAGGCCTGGATAGTTTACCTGGTCAACTTTAGGATGTTTTCGCAGCCATTTAGCAAGTGCCAGCGTGTTCTCAACGTGTCTTTCAACCCGAAGTGAAAGTGTCTCCAGGCCCTGTACAAACAGGAAAGAGTTAAATGGACTCTGACTGGGTCCCAGGTCGCGCAAACCCTCTACCCGTGCCTTAATAATAAAGGCGATGTTCCCGAAGGGGCTTTCACTGCCAAAGGTCTCCCAGAATTTTAATCCATGATAACCTTCGCTGGGCTCAGTGAACTGTGGGAATTTCCCGTTCCCCCAGTTGTAGTTTCCGCTATCCACAATGACACCTCCAATGGAGCTGCCATGTCCTCCTATCCACTTGGTGGCCGATTCAACCACAATGGCAGCACCATGTTCAATGGGCCTGAACAGATAACCTGCTGCAGCAAAAGTGTTATCAACCACCAGGGGGATATCATGTTTCTTCGCCAGTTCTGCAAACTTATCAAAGTCAGGAATGTTGAATCCGGGATTTCCAATGGTCTCCAGATAGATCGCTTTGGTTTTGTTATCGATCAGTTTCTCAAAATCTTCTGCCTCAAGCGACGCTGCAAAGCGGGCTTCCCAGTTATA
>JAYEOJ010000608.1:0-1844 GCA_034722835.1 Bacteroidota bacterium
GACGATGGCTATACCGATATTGCCCGAAGTAATATTGTTAGAGTGCAGGAGGGGACAACGCCAGCAACCCCACCGCCTATCGCGGAGGAAGGGCTTGTAGCCCACTACCCATTTGATGGCGACTACACAGACTACTCAGGAAATGGTAACGATGGAATTCCGAAAGGAAGCATGGCTTTCACTGATGCAGAACTAGGAAAAGGTGCGAGTTTCGATGGTAAGAGTTGGATAGAGGTGAGCGATAGTGACACCCTTGATCTTTCCAATGCACTCACTTTCTCGGTATGGCTATACAAGCAAGATGCTGGTACTGGAGGATGGGCAGTTGTTTTATCAAAAGGCGATACATCTGCACTGGATAGTAAATCACCCTATGCTCTGCTTCATTCATATGACGGAAAATACCCTTTAATTTGTCTAGTAAAGAACAATTACAGGGAGATGATAGGCTCAACCGCAAAAACTGATTTTGGCGTGTGGTACCTCCTTACAGTGACATGGGATGGGGCGGATATTAAGTACTACATTAACGGAGAGCTTAAAGATACAAAAGGATGGATAGGGACGCTTCCAAATTCGGATTCTAAACTCATTATAGGAAGTGACCCACCAGGGAGTACTGAATACTTTAAGGGTGTTATGGATGACCTTAGAATTTATGACCATGCCCTTTCCGGCGGTGAAATCAAAGCTCTTTATGAGGGGAAAGAATCACCTGCACCTAGCCCAACACCCGCCATAACTTCAGGTAAGGGCGATTGTAACGGAGATGGAAAAATAACATCCTTGGATGCCCTTTGTGCTTTGCACATGGCTGTTGGTAAGCGAGCTGAAGATCTGGTTATGGATGTTACAGGAGATGGGAGCGTAACACGGGATGATGCAAAGAAGATATTGAGAATTGCTGTGGGATTGGAGAAGTTACCATGAAGATTTTTGGTTTTTTCGTGGACCAAAGCAAAAGGTTAATGGCTCTCGGAGTTATTGTACTCATTTTACTGACTTCTGCTTTTGGAATCGTGTCGGGCGACGAGCCAGAGGAAAACAAGGAATTGCAGGATTGTCTTTGTCGATGTTTAGAGCCACCTGGAGGTCAATTTTCGTGTAGTTATGATACAGAAGACCTGGGATGGTCCCCGTCATGCAGGGATCTAAGCAATGGTCCTTGCATCTGTAAAGCGTATGGCTGCTTCAGGGGGCCGCTTCCAACTGAAGGGGAGTGTTATGATAAATGCTATGAACAATCTTGTATGAACTATTGCAAGTTGAAATATGGACAAGAAGGGGAAGAAGTATACGCGGAAGGTAAATGGCCTGAGTGTACCTGTGTAATTGATTATAAAGATAAATTTGGGAGGCTGATTCGTACTGAAAAAATTTCAGGGGGTAGAAAAGATAGCTATATTTTTGATCCAGAAACCGGAGAACTTAAAGAGAGAAGACGGGAGTGGGAAGAGGAAGAAGAACCACCAAGGTATATTGATCCGGGGAATCTGAAAAATCTGAAAAAGTTCCTACGGTCGCTCGGATACAGCGAAAAGCATTGCCCAACAGGAGGTGACCAGCCCCCGGGATCAGTAAAATTCTGGAATGGAAATGCGCATACTTCAGTGGTGGTGCATGATAACCGTCAGATAGAAATGGGGCACAAGCCAGGTGGTTCTAAATATGAATCAGAGATTTTGCCTCCCGGAGAAAATCCGCAACGGCTAAAAGGGGAATACCGTTTAACTGAGATGTTGTGCCCACCTCCGGGCAGCACCTTTGACAGTAATCGTGCCAAGGATATGGACGGTGTTGACCGTGAACAGGATAATCCACAAAGGAAATGGAATTGCCACGGT
>JAYEOJ010000609.1:0-1843 GCA_034722835.1 Bacteroidota bacterium
CATTTTAAGCCTGGTTGAGTTTGATGATTTATTGCCGGACAAGGCCATGGAAAAACTGATTGGCTTTTTTAACAAATGGAGTATTGACCTTAAGAAAACACGGGGGCTTAACCTGGAACTGGAAAGAGAAGAGAAAAAGAGTTCCCAGGCAATTTGCTTTATTCTCCAGGTGCCTGAGGAGGTTTATGTCCTTATGCAGCCTGAAGGGGGCTGGATCGATATGGAAACACTCTCACATGAGCTGGGACACGGGCTGTCGGCTGCCTTCACTTCACCTGAACTTTCCCTGATTGACAGGGAAATGGCTACTTCCTATAGCCTGTCGGAGTCTTATGCTTTTCTTCTCCAGAATATGGCATTATCCCGCCCCTTTCTGAAAGAATACCTTGGTATGGATACCAGAGACGTAAAAGAGCTGGTTCACTATAAGATGCTCAAGGATCTTTCAGTGTTCAGACGATATGCTGCTAAATTCATTTCAGAGTTCGAGATGTTTTCAAAAGGAGATCTTTCAGATGGAGAATCCTATGCAAGGCTAATGGCCCGATATACAGGCTTTTACCATCAACCTGAAAGCCACCTTTTTGATCTTGTTCCTGAATTTTACAGCCTCGATTATCTTCTCGGATGGATGGGAGAGTCGATTATGGAAAGATATCTTTCCGAGGGTCTGGGAACCGGCTGGATGCTAAAAAACGAAACAGGCGCTATTTTAAAAAAATGGTGGTCCCAAGGCAACCGGCTTGATATTTTTCAGTTTTTCGAAATAAACGGTCTCGGTCCATTGACTACGGATCTGCTCTTTAAGCGCTGGAAGGAAAACCTGTCATAAAGATGATTGGCAGCCTACGCATAGGGGTATGCCGGATCAACTTAACGATCAGGTAGAAAGTGAGTTTACCCTGAGCTTGCCGTAGAGCTATAGTGAGAGAAACACCGAAATACTACCTTTAAATACTGTAGCGAGGTACGCATAACAGTCGGGCAAATATGATATTCATTTAGACGTCCTGAAGATTTTCCAAAGATGTTGGAACATCCAGCAAAATCGAGTTGTGGATTGGAGCTGTTTTCGCGATGCCTTCTTACATGTCCCTGGCTTCTTTCATGGTAGTAAGGACGTCAATGTACTCCTGTTGTCCCTGAATAAGCCTGCTCAAGTCGATCAGTATCCCCGCGATCTGCCCCAGCGCCTGAACAAAATTGACGTCTTCCAGCGTAAATTCCCAGCGTTCAGAGGTGTAAACCCGCATTGCACCGATTACTTGGCCCCGGACATAAATCGGTACCGATAGAATGGACGTGATCCCCTCGCTTTTCGCGGCTTCTGCATACTGGATTCTTGGGTCGTCAGAAACATCATAGATGGCAACCGGTCCTTCGGTCAGGGATTTGGCAATGGAATGTAGCGAGCTGACCGGTCCCTTGTTCAGATATTCCTCACTGAGTCCGCAGGATGCCGCAATCTCAAGTTGATTGCTCTTGTGATTGATCAGAAAGAGAGCACAGCCTTTGATGCCCAACGTATCTCGGACGGATTCGACCGTTATCTGGATGACCTTTTCAGGGTCCCTTGATAGGGACATGGCTTTGGTTACTTTTAGCAGTGTTTCGTAGTTAATGATCTGCCGTTTCATTTTTGCCTCCTTTCATGTAATCCGGGTTATAAGAATTCCCTTTTTGAGATCGAAATAAGGGAAAATTTAAAATTCTGCACTATAACCGGTTGAATCTCTATATGTGGTGGAGTATAAAAAACCAACGACAATTTTCATTAGTATACAGGCGAGTGGGATTAAGATACCTTAAAACCGCTTTATTGTCAAGACGGGATTTTGGGATT
>JAYEOJ010000610.1:0-1839 GCA_034722835.1 Bacteroidota bacterium
AAATCGTCATCAGACACCTCGGATATATTGCTCACATAGCCTTTTACCATACCATATTCGAGATGGGGAAAGTTGTCAAACTGGATATTCACCTGATCCCCTTCATGCACCTTTCCCGCTCCCTCCAGGGGAAGACTGATCTTCCCGATCATGGATCCGGATTCATCCGGAATAATGGTCAGTACCTTTTCTCCAAGCTTCACATTCTGGTTTTCACTCCAGAACCTGGTAAATGTCACAGAACCATCAACCGGTGCCACAAGCAGGTAGGTCTGTTCCCAGGAAGTAATAGATGCTTTCAGATTATTAAAGGATTCTTCCAGGGCATTGATCATCCCCGAGTGCTCTTCCTGTTGCTTTAGTTCCAGTTCCACAATTTGATTTTCGGTCCGGGCAATACTAATGTTATTTTCTGCCATCAGGCCCACAATCTCCTGGTGCTTATTGCGCTCGGCAAGCATTTCTGTACGTGATTCTTCCAGGTTGGACGTTGAAATAACCCCCTCCTCGAAAAGGGAAGCATCGCGGTTAAACTGGCGAAGTGCCAGCTCGTAGGCCTGTTCCTGTATGGATATCCTTTCCGACAGGCTTCGGGTAAAATCACGCTGCCGGGCAAGTTCGTTTCGAAGGGTTCCGATTTTGCGCTGGTGATAATCGATCCTGTTGAACTCCATATAATCGCGATAGGACTTCAGAAATATGGAATAATGCGATTGTATGGTCCCCAGGTTCACATTGATCAATTCGGTTAGTTCCTCCGTGGCCTCATCAATGGATACAGAATCGAGAAAAACCAGGCTCTCTTTCAGCTGGGTCACATCTTCGTATACTGCCGGATTCTCAATCATCGCCAGCACATCTCCATTGCTTACCTGCTCATTATTGATTACAAACAAACTTACAATCTTCCCACTGGTTCTTGCGTTCAGGTCAGCCGGAGGATTTACAGAAGTCACCACTATCCTGGCCTTCATTTCATCCGGGTATTTGAACATCCAGCTTCCAAACAGCAAAAGAGCAATAAGAAAAATAAACAGAATCATGCCGTTCCGGGTAATCCATCCGGGGACTCTTCCCAGCATATCTTCAAGCTCATTTCTTTGAAGCTCAATCTTACGGGCAGCTCCTTCTTTGCTCATAACTATTCACTTTAGCCGAGACTAATATAGCAAAAATGGAGCTTATATAGCTGAATGAATCATTTGATTATATTTGCGCAAACTATAGATTATGTATGTGAGAAACGGATCTGGTTTCAGTGTGCTGTGTGGTATTTGTCTCTTTGCTCTGACTTCCTGCGAGCAGAACCCTACACGTTTTACTGAAGTTTCCTCCGGGGCCGGTATTGATTTTCTGTACAATTTCGGTGATTACACCTACGAAAATATCCTGGAGAGCAGTGGTTCGGGTGTTACTGTCTTTGACTATGACGGGGATGGTTGGATGGACCTCTATATGATGAACGGAACCTGGCTGGAAGGGATTTCTGATAAGGAAGGCAAGGTCTTTGAAAACACACCTAACAGGCTTTACCACAACCAGGGAGATGGCACCTTCAGGGAGGTGGCCGGGCAGGCAGGCGTGGATGACCGGCACTGGAGCATGGCCGCAGGCCCCATAGATATTGACAGGGATGGAGATCAGGATCTCTACCTGCTCAATTATGGTCCGAATATATTTTACCGGAACAATGGGGACGGCACCTTCAGTGATATCACTGAAAAACTGGGACTGGCCGGTCCCGACAGCCTGAACGGCTATGAAAAATGGAGCGTGGGGGTCTCATTCTGGGATTTTAACCAGGATGGAAGGCTGGATGCTTTTGTGGGCAATTTCCTG
>JAYEOJ010000611.1:0-1835 GCA_034722835.1 Bacteroidota bacterium
TCATAAAGGTCAGCACCCATACCGGCCACATCACCCACGTTGTCTCCAACGTTATCAGCAATGGTAGCAGGGTTACGAGGATCGTCCTCAGGAATGCCAGCTTCCACTTTACCTACCAGGTCAGCACCCACATCAGCAGCCTTGGTAAATATTCCTCCACCCACGCGGGCAAAGAGTGCCTGTGTAGATGCACCCATACCAAAGGTAAGCATCACAGCAGTGATCTCAATCAGTTTTTCATGCTCAGTAGTTCCTTCATGAACGAAGGTCAGACCCAGCCAGTGAAGACCATGCTCCATGTTCTCAGGGCTGAAAACAAATTTATTCAGGGCCCAGAACCAGCCGGTGATATCCAGCAGTCCGAAACCTACAACAACCAGGCCCATCACCGCACCACTACGTAAAGCCACCTGCAAACCCTTATTCAGGGATTGAGAGGCTCCTTGTGCAGTCCTTGCAGAAGCAAAGGTTGCCGTTTTCATTCCCAGGAATCCACAGAGTCCGGAGAAGAAACCACCTGTGAGAAAGGCCACAGGAACAAAAGGATTCTGAACTCCCAGGTAAGCCAGGAAGATCAGGATAATCAGCAAAACTCCAAATACCATTCCCACAACTCTGTACTGGCGCCTCAGGTAGGCCATGGCACCCTCACGTACATATTGTGCAATCTCTTTCATCCGGTCGGTTCCCTCGGAATTCTTCATCATGTTCTTAAAGAACAACCAGGCGAAAACCAGTGCTACAACTGCAGCCAGCGGAAGCAACCAGAATAGTGTAAAAATATTACTCATAACTCTTATCTTTAAGTGTTTAGTTTGGAAGAAAAAGCAAAGATATAGAAAATGCTTTTAGAATGATGTTAAATTAATTCCTCCGCTAATAAATTGACAATGGGATGAAATGGACCTATCTTTATTCACTCAGGTAAAGGAAAGCAAATGAAAAGAATTACTATTCTGGCAGGCATGCTGATGGTTGGGATATTTAACACCTTACTGCTTTCCGGCCAGTGTGTGCCCGATACGGTAAACTGTATCGATATCGACAATCCGGGAGAAATCTGTCCCCTTATACTGCCCGTTGCCGAATTGGATTCCCTGTACGATGAGACTGTCACCGTGATTCCTCCAGGGTCCTTTTTGTTTGGGGAAACTCAATTGAACATTCTTCATATAAGGATAGACTCGGTAAAAAATATGCCTCCCGGAATCGACTATTTCCCCAATGCAGATATACTTTATCCGGATACAGCCTATTGCATACAGCTTACCGGTACTCCCACTGAGGTAGGAGTAGATACACTGGCCATCTACATTACAGCCATGGTGGATATCCTTGAAGGTGTTGAATACCAGGTGGTGGATGATACTTCTTTAGTCCTTAAAGTGGTAGAAGTACTGGGTACCGATCCGTATAAGGTGACAGAATTCCAGGTATTTCAGAATGTTCCGAATCCCTTCTCAGATATTACCCGTCTGGCCTGTTATTCCCCGGTCAGTGACAGAATTGAATTACGTGTTTACAATATGCTTGGTGTACAGGTGTACCAGGAAACGGATCATGTCGTTCCGGGAGAACACTATTTCAAATTCGATGGTAGTGAATTGCAGGGAGGTACCTATTTTTACCAGGTTAAAACCAGCGAAACCTACTATACGGGGAAGCTTATAAAATCCGATTAAGAATCTTTGTGTCAAAGTTCCAGACGCAACTGCAGAGTAATGTTGCGCGGGGCACCAATATCCCCAGGTCGTCCCAGGTATTCCACATTGAATGCGTTCCTGAGAATGGCGGTAAGTCTGATCATATCGGTAATATTCCACCCCAACCTGAAA
>JAYEOJ010000612.1:0-1833 GCA_034722835.1 Bacteroidota bacterium
GAGCTCCACTTCAGGCTTGCATCCTGTGCCAGTAGCGGCAAGCAGGGCAATCCCCAATATCGTCCAACTTAGTAGTTTTTTCATACCTATAAAGTTACATAATGGACAATAGAAAACCTATGGTACTTGAAGACGAGAAAACAGAATCCCCCATGTTATCCTGGTGATAAAATGGGGGATCCATAAACCTGAATGAATGGAGAGTAGTTTATTTGCCGCCTTTCTCCTCCTTCTTTTCCTCCTTCTTCTCCTCTTTCTTGTCTCCTTTGTTTTTCATATCGGCTACCTTTTCCACCAGGTCAGGCACCTTATCGATCAATGAAGAGAGTGGGGTCTTCTTGTCAGAAGGAATGAAGTAAATCTGATCGCCCTTGGTAGTGAGGAAGCCCAGGGGAGTAATACCTATGCCGGCACCTGCACCTCCTCCTGTTCCAGAAGTGCTTTTCGGATCCTTACCTGTTCCTGCACCGCTCCCAAAACCGGTTCCAACCTTGATGACAGGTCTGCAGGTAAATTCTCCCAGGGTGAATTCTTCTCCTAAAATGGTTTCAGTACTGGCCAGCGATTTTACATGGTCAGATACTTTGTCGAGTAATGATTCAATGTTGATATCCATAATAATATGTTTTAATGATTAATATAAGATCTGTATTTAGCTCTGATTATGCTCCATAGTAATGCTCCCAGCGTGACCCTCAGGTCAAGAAGCAGGGATTGATGACCTTCGAAATTGATCTGCATACGGATGTTTTCCTGGTTGACCGCCGAAAACACCGGTACCAGCCAGGCATTCAGGGTAAAATCATCCGTGTCAATGTCTGCCTCCAGCCTTCTGACCCGGAATGCACGCAATGCTCCCCTCATGGTCCGGAAATTGCCGGATCGCCATAAGCGTTTCTTCTTCTTTTTCTTTGGTTTTTGCTCTTCCTTTCTTTTTCTTTTCCGTTGCTTAAAGGGATTAAATCTAAATGGAATGAAGAAGATCCATCCTCTGATGTGGAACAAGCCCTCATCCGGGACCACCACTGCCCTGAATATGCCAGGCAAGGTCAGGAGATAGCGGTTCCTTTCTGTATTGGTATAAAGGATCACCGGTACAAGCAAAAGCCAGAAGAGAAATAGCAACAGCAGCGATATGAGGATGTACCAAATCATAAAGTAAATCTACGGCGAGAATGAACACGAATCCAGTATAAATCGGTTATCTTATCTGTTTCACCGGTGAATGGTTAAAAACCATTCTCCAGTTGATGTGTTATAGAGTTAAGTATCCTTAAAATGAAGTCTAGTCATCCCATAAATCTGGCCCTGCGTTTCTTGCTTGAGCTGGCAGCCATAATTGTCTTTGGGTATTGGGGACACTCCCTGGGCATGGATGGAACTCGGCTCCTCCTGGCTATACTCTTCCCCCTGCTTTTCGCAGTCCTGTGGGGTGTGTTTGCCGTCAGGGGAGACCCCAGCCGATCAGGTAAAACGGTGGTTCATACCCCGGGTATTGTGAGGCTTTTACTGGAACTCATACTTTTCGGTGCAGCAGCCTGGATGATGCTGGACCTGGATTACACCCTGATCGCTTTGATTTTTGGATTGGCTGTGGTGATACACTATTTCATCTCCTTCGACCGTATCGCCTGGTTGCTGAAACAGAAGTAAATTTTTTTACTAATTTTGCGCTTAGATAAAGACTCGGTCGGTTTGCCGAGTGGCTAGGCGCCGGTCTGCAAAACCGGTTACAGCGGTTCGAATCCGCTACCGACCTCAGAAGCAGTCAAATAGCTAATTGAAAGCGATTTGGCTGTTTTATTTAAGGCAAATCTTAGGATGAGGTTTTAG
>JAYEOJ010000613.1:0-1832 GCA_034722835.1 Bacteroidota bacterium
CGTTTAACGAAGAAATCATCCTGCATATCCAGCTTCTGGAGCTCCTCCTGTGAAGTGATGTTTTCTACAAACTGGTCCACGATTTTGGCTCCCACCCGCTTTTCAATGGGATCCTTTACCAGGTAGGAGTAGACCACCGGCATCTTTTTTACCTCAATCACATCGCCGGTAGTGATGGTGCGGGAGGGCTTGGCAGGCATATCGTCCACGCTTACTTTCCCCTTCTTACACGCCTCGGTGGCCAGGGTCCGGGTTTTATACAGCCGAACCGCCCAGAGGTATTTATCAATTCTTACAGTTTTTGCCATGAAGTAGGGGCTCTGTATGCTAGTTGACCGGGATGCGGTTGACCAGGCGGTGGTACAGGGGTTTGCAGTATTTGTGAATCCAGACCATGATCAGCTCGGTCCGGCCGATCAGGACATCTTTGCGGTTTCGTTTCATGGCCCGGATCATCTTGCGGGCGCAGGTGGCAGGGGTAATTCCCTTATCCAGACCCGGATCCATTTTGCCATGTTCCTTCCCGTCCTTAAGCAGGGCATGATAGGAGATGTTGGTACGGACGCGGCCCGGACTGAACAGGGTAACCCGGATGCCCCGGTGGCGATTCTCGGCCCACAGGCTCTTGTAGAATCCAAAAAGGGCATGCTTGGCTGCGGCATAGGAGCTGCGCAGCGGCCAGCCGAATTTCCCCGAGATGGAACTGGTGACCCCGATATGTCCGTAGCCGTTTTCGATCATCTTTGGCAGGAGAGCCTTGGTCAGGATCACCCCGCTGAAGTAGTCGATCTCCATCACTTTGCGGTCTATGGTAATGGTGGTCTCAATGGCTTCGGCCCGGGTGGAGATGCCCCCGTTGTTCATCAGCACATCCACCTGTCCGAAATCTTCCAGAACCTTTTCTGCGGTGGCTTTTACCTCATCGGGATTACCCAGGTTAAAGACTACGGTGTGGACTTCACCGGGAAGTGTCTCTAAATCCTTTCGTACTCCTTCCAGCTCTTCGGCCTCATGGGAGGAGATAATCACCCGGGCTCCTTCCTGTGCAAACTGTCTGGCCAGTTCGGCCCCGATCCCGGATGAGGCGCCGGTAATCCAAACGGTCTTTCCTTTGAAATTCTTCAATGCCTTTGATTTTGTGCAAAAATAGGGGATAAAATAGAATTCAGCACATATATAAGAAATAGCGGCTTGGAGTCTTCGTATTATGTTATAACTTTGTTATAATAAAATCTCAATAACAAATGGAGGTTCCAATCATAAACATCGGCAACTCAAAAGGGATCCTGCTAAGCAAGACCATTCTTGAGAAATATGGATTTGAAGATAAAATTGAACTTGTTATGAAAGAGAATCATTTAGAATTGAAGCCAGTTACACCTCCCAGGCAGGGCTGGGATGAGGCCTTTAAGGAGATGCACGAAAGAGGTGACGATGAGCTATTGATAGATGATGTACTGGACGACGATTTTTTTGAAGAATGGGAATGGCAATAAACCAATATAGCATTGTGCTGGTAGATCTTCAGGGCTCCCGGAGAGCGGAAATGGCCCATACACGACCTTGTGTTGTGGTTTCGCCAAATGAAATGAACACTTATCTGAAAACTTTAGTAGTAGCACCCATGACAACGCGGGCCAGAACCTATCCAACCAGGGTACGGGTCAGGCATAACAGGAAAACAGGATGGATTGTGGTGGATCAGATCACGACCATTGATCGCCGTAACATTAAACGGCTTCTGGGCAAGTTAACCCACCCGGAAATCAGAAAACTAAAGTCTGTGATTAAAGAAACCTATGTGGATTAATTTCCTGCTCTAACCGGCTGCA
>JAYEOJ010000614.1:0-1825 GCA_034722835.1 Bacteroidota bacterium
CTTCTGGAAGCTGGAAGCCGCACTATTTCTGGATGCAGGTAACATCTGGTCCCTCTCTCCTGAAGATGACCGTGAGGGGGCCGGATTTGAATTCAATCGCTTCTACCGCGAAATTGCTGTTGGTACAGGGGCGGGTGCCCGGGCTGTATTCAGCTTTCTGATTTTCAGGTTTGATCTGGGGATTCCCCTGCGCAGTCCTTATGAAATAGAAGACTCCAACTGGCTACCGGGTAATTCTGGGATAAAGGCAAATGACCTCACCTTTAATATTGCCATCGGTTATCCCTTCTGATCCTGTTGATTTTACCAATATTTGTTCTAAATTTGTCGCTCATTTTTAATCCAATCTATTTAATTATACCGATCATGTCCAATAAGATTTTTGATGTAGTAAAGCCCGGTGTTGTAACGGGAGAAGACGTTCAGAAGGTATTTGAAATTGCCAAGAAGAACGAATATGCCATTCCTGCTGTAAACGTTGTAGGAACCAACTCTGTTAATGCTGTAATTGAAGCAGCCTGTGAAGTTAATTCTCCTGTAATTGTTCAGTTCTCCAACGGAGGTGCTGTTTTCTTTGCCGGGAAAGGATTATCCAACGAAGACCAGAAAGCTGCCATTATCGGTGCGGTGAGCGGAGCCAAGCACGTACATGCCATGGCCGAAGCCTATGGTGTTCCAGTGATTCTTCATACCGACCATGCTGCCAAGAAACTCCTTCCCTGGATAGACGGTTTGCTGGATGCCGGTGAGAAGCACTACGAGCAATACGGAAAGCCCCTGTACAGCTCTCATATGCTGGACCTCTCTGAGGAGCCGCTGGAAGAGAATATCGCTACCTGCAAGAAGTACCTGGAGCGCATGAGCAAGATCGGAATGACCCTGGAGATTGAACTGGGATGTACCGGTGGTGAAGAGGATGGTGTGGACAATACCGATATGGATAACTCCCTGCTTTATACGCAACCTGAAGATGTTGCTTACGCTTATGAAGAGCTGTCCAAGGTGAGTCCCAACTTTACCATTGCGGCCTCTTTTGGGAATGTACACGGAGTATACAAGCCAGGTAATGTAAAGCTGACTCCGAAGATTCTTGATAATTCACAAAAGTTTGTTGAGGAGAAGTACGGACTGGACAAGAAGCCCCTCTATTTTGTATTCCATGGAGGATCCGGATCATCACAGGAGGAGATTCGTGAAGCCATTGGTTATGGTGTGATCAAGATGAACATCGATACAGACACCCAGTGGGCCACATGGGACGGCGTCCGCAAGTTTGAAGCTGCAAAGCATGACTACCTGCAGGGCCAGATCGGGAATCCCGATGGCGAAGACAAACCCAATAAGAAATTCTATGATCCAAGGGTATGGCTGCGCGAAGGTGAAAAGACCATGATTGAGCGCCTGAAAGTGGCATTCGATGATCTGAACTGCATCGATACACTTTAAGCAAACAGAATGTTGCAGGGCGGAGGAGTACGTGACAGTTTCGGCAGTAAGTTCGGGGTCATTGCGGCGGCAGCCGGTTCGGCCATCGGACTGGGGAATATCTGGAGATTCCCGTATGTGGTTGGTCAGAATGGGGGAGGAGCATTCCTGCTCATCTATCTGTTCTTTATCGCCGCCATCGGAATCCCGGTAATGATGTCGGAATTTGTCATCGGACGTTCTGCCCAGCTCAATCCTGTTGGTGCATTCAAAAAAATAGCTCCCGGCAAGAAATGGCATCTCATTGGCTTGCTGGGAGTTGTTACTGCTTTTATTATCCTGGCCTGTTATACCGTGGTGGCAGGCTGGACCCTGGAGTACCTGCTTCAGTCAGTGAAGT
>JAYEOJ010000615.1:0-1823 GCA_034722835.1 Bacteroidota bacterium
TGGCTACCAGGAGCATCATAAATTATTGGTATCGGGTCAATGAGATTTTTCTGCCTTTTGCTGGGTTCTGCACTGCTGCTAACTGCCTGTACCGGTAATTCGGGTCCGGGAAATGATTCTGGCAGGGGTGCTGAAACATCAAATGGTTTTACCCGCTATGCCTCAGGATTCAGGGTTTATGAAAGGGGATCTCATACCCTGATTGAGGTCATAGATCCCTGGCAGCAGAGCCGGAATGTGATTTTCTCTTACGTACTGGCATCCAATCCGGAGGCACTCCCCGATTCACTGAGAAGCCTGCCATTTATAAAAACTCCTGTTAAGCGGGTCATTGCACTCTCCACCACCCATGTGGCCATGATAGATCAACTGGGTAGTGCTTCATCCATCGTGGGAGTATCAGGAAGCGATTATATCTATAGTCAGGACATCAGGCAGGGGATCGAATCAGGAGAGGTAAAGGATATTGGCTATGGACAGGGACTTGATTTTGAGACGATCGTAAAGCTCAAACCTGACGTACTGTTTCTCTATGGCGTTGAAGGGAATGTGATGACCACACTGGAGAAACTTACCGATCTGGGAATCCCTGCTGTATTTTGCGGCGAGTACCTGGAAACCCATCCCCTTGGAAAAGCGGAGTGGATCAGGTTCTTCTCCCTCTTCTATAAGAAGGAGGAACAGTCCCTGCAATTCTTCAGCCGGATTGATTCTTCTTACAGTGCTCTTTCGGAACTGGCTTCGGGGCTAAGCTTCAAACCGAAGGTGCTGAACGGTCTTCCATGGAAGGATACCTGGTACATGGCAGGGGGGAACAGTTTTGCAGCACAGCTGATAAAGGATGCCGGAGGCCATTATCTGTGGAGTGATAACCCTTCCACCCAGGCGGTACCCCTGGACCTGGAATCGGTTTACCTGCGAGCTGTTGAAGCCGATGTCTGGATCAATCCCGGAGCAGCAAGTTTCCTGGAAGATATCATGCTGCTGGATAGCCGCCTGGGAGACCTCCAGGTCCTGAAAAAAGCTCATGTTTATAACAACAATGCGCGAATCAGCGCTGCGGGCGGAAACGACTACTGGGAGTCGGGTACTGTACGACCCGACCTGGTCCTTGCTGATCTGATCGGGGTCTTTCATCCTGATTTATTGACAGATCATTCCTTTGTATATTACAGGCAATTGAAATAATCGTTACTTTTGGGTATTATAAATACCACTACCCATGGCCAGCATCAGGATACTGAAGAAGGATATTAACAGGTTTGCATTTGATTTGCTACAGGAATGTTTCTCCTACAGACATTATTCAGAGGATCTTTCCGAAGACAAATTCGATGATGTAATCAGTAAGCTGGTGATGCTTAGAAATGATTTGATTCTAAGAACCAATCATCCTGAAACAGATGCTGAATCCTCCACACTGAAGGCACATTACAAGCAGGTTCAGCTTGATCTTTTTAAACTTGCCGAAGTTGTGGAGGGTCTAAAGAAGTAGGATGTGAAAATCCATTCGAGAAGTATTTCCATTATTTATTTTCTTGGGCTCTTACTCATAGCCCTTTTTTTACTTGATTTAAGGATAGGCAGCCTCTCCATAACATTGAAAGATATGCTGGGGCACCTTACGGGCAGGGCTTCACTTTCAGAACAGCAAGAACTGATTCTGACCAAATTCAGACTCCCCCGGATTGCCACAGCACTGATGGCAGGGGCAGCACTTCCGGTTTGTGGATTGCAGATGCAAACACTGTTCAGGAATCCTCTTGCAGGACCCTATGTGCTCGGGATCAGTTCTGGAGCAAGTTTTGGGGTAGCACTGGTGG
>JAYEOJ010000616.1:0-1820 GCA_034722835.1 Bacteroidota bacterium
GGATATTCTATGTTCCTTTTATACCAAAGACGGCTTACCTCTTGAAAGTGCCCCGGAATATATTTTAAAGAAGGCATCCAGGTTGTTTACTGAAGAAACCGGATATGCCTTTAAGGCCATGGGCGAATTGGAGTACTACATCATCAGCGAAAAGAATGACCTCTACCCGGCAAAGGACCAGCGGGGCTATCATACGGCCGCTCCATTTACCAACTGGGAATGCCTCAGGCTGGAGGCTTTACAGATCATAGCTCAGAGTGGTGGAAAAGTAAAGTATGGTCATTCGGAGGTTGGGAATTTCGCTACCGAAACCCATATGTACGAGCAGCACGAAATAGAGTTTAATCCTGTAGATGTAGAAGAAGCGGTTGAGCAATTGATCATCGCCAAGTGGATTCTTCGGATGCTGGGACAGAAATACGGGGTGACAATTAGTTTTGCCCCGAAAATCACCGTTGGGAAGGCAGGAAGCGGTTTGCATATCCACTTCCTGGCAGAAAAAGATGGCATAAACCATATGGCCGATGAACACGGCCTGACCGATGTCGCGAAAAAAATGATAGCAGGGATACTGGATAAAGCACAGTCCTTAACAGCATTCGGAAATACGATACCTACTTCGTATTTGCGACTGGTTCCGCACCAGGAAGCCCCCACCATGGTTTGTTGGGGAGATAGTAACAGATCGGTGCTGGTTCGGGTGCCCCTGGGTTGGATTGCCAGGACCAATATGATCAAGGATGTGAATCCCCAGGAGCGAGGAGAAGTGCCTTACATTCCCGGGAAACAAACGGTTGAATTCAGGGCGCCGGATGGCTCCGCCGATCTGTACCACCTGATGGCAGCCATGATACTGGCGGCGAAAGAAGGCTTGCTTTCAAAGGAGGCTTTAAAAAGAGCCAGTGAGCTTTATATCAATGTGAATATTTTCAAAGCGGAACACAAAGATGTTCTGGACCGTCTGGTTGCCTTGCCCACCTCTTGTAATGAATCAGCAGCATATTTGGAAAATGATGCAGATTTTTACCGGCAAAAGGGGATATTTCCTGAAGGAACCATTGACAATTTTATCAGAAAACTGAAGGCCTTTGATGATGAATCATTAGGTGATCGGCTTCTTAACAAAAACGAAGAAGTGAAAAAGCTGGTTGACCAGTATATTCACTGCATGTAGTTGCTGATTTGTGAAGCAACTGATCACAAGTCCTTCATGCAACGAACCGAAAGGCCGTTCGACCTGTCGATCATATAGCGGGTAAACTCACCTTTGTTAAAATACAATGCCCGGGCAATTTCTGCATCTTCAACAGTTTCATCGTAAGACCAGAAATAGGCCATTTTACCAATGAACACCTGGTAGGCTTCGCTGCCATTATATCCGGCTGGAAGAGCAGCAAAGCCACTTGAATTTGTGGCATCTGTATTTGGACTTTCCCAGAGAATGGTGCCGGTTGCCTTTAATTTACCTCCTGACGCAGCATAACCACCAAGAAAATTAGATAGTTTTTCATATTCAGCGTCTGAGGGCAAATGCCAGCCTTCGGGGCATACTGTCAAAGCTGTTTCCCAGGTGTATAAATAACCATAGGTTTCCAGATACCTGTCCACACCTTCATAAACCAGGCAGCCCTTGTCCGCTTTATATGCCAGGTTTTCACTCATCCACCATTGATCGCCAATTTTAACGGTTTTATATTCATGTCCATCCCTGCTATCGGTAAGGGAACCTGTTTCCTGGGAATAGGAGATTGTCCCAATAGTAACACACAGAATGGATACTAATGCCAGATTCTTTTTATTTAATATCATGACCGGGGTGT
>JAYEOJ010000617.1:0-1817 GCA_034722835.1 Bacteroidota bacterium
CAACCAGATGGTCAGCACAGACAGAATGGAACCTGCCATTGAGATCCTGGACAAGGCCATTGAAGCTAAACCCGAAAACTTCAGGTTTTACTGGGCAAGGGGATTGATCTACCAGAGGATGAACAATAATGATGAGGCTCTCAAAAGTTTCCTGATGTCAGCTGAACGTTCCCCGGAAGATCCTGCCCTGTATTACCATATCGGGATTTGCTATTACAATATGGGGATCGATCTACGCGAATCGGCTCTCCAGATCTCTGAAAATAACAGGTACAGGGAGGTCAGGGAGCAATACCTGGAAAAATTCAGAGAGGCAGTAAAATGGTTTGAACGATCCTATGAGCTTAACCCATACAATGAGGATACTGTTTCCACACTCAACCAGCTCTATGATCGACTTCAGATGAAGGAGGAAAAGAAATCCCTACAGCATGTAGTCAACTAATCAGAATTTGAACTGTAAGGAGAGCCCGATAAATTCTTTGAATTGGGTTTTGGCCACCTCCTTCTCGCTTCCGTCAGGTAATATAACGGGCATTCCCTCCGAATCTAACACGGTAAAAAGGACATCGTCATCGTAGATCAGGTGAAGGTTCAGACGTATGCTAAAGAACCAGTTGATCTTTTGATCCAGGATCAATTCCCAATCCACATCCACATTTTGAGGATTATTCAGATAGTTAGAGAATAGCCTCAAACGGTTTTCAAGGGTGAGATCCTTGAATGGAGTGACCTTATTGTTAAGTACAATCTGTGCCCCCATCTCCTGCTTTGTCATTTTCCCTTCCTCTATACCATGCTTGGTCTGGTCGATCATAGCCGTATCAAGCACAAATGTATTTTTATACGATAAAGGGGCTACGTTTATGGTGGTACCCTTGAATGGCTTATATTCAAAACCGAGACCCACAGTCAGGGATGCAGGATTCAGAAACCTGGATACAACCACCGAATCGTTGGGATAATTATAGCCTTTAGCCAGCTGGTTTTTCATATAGAATGAGGCACTCATTCCAATCTTCCCCCAGGCGTTCCGGTTAAATTTTGAGTTTATTTCGAACAGGTCGTTGTTTTTTCGAAACCCATTCTCTTTGGTGCTAAGGGTTCCGAAATTTATTCTCATGGTATTGATCCATTGGGTATTAGCATCTTTGTTGTTGTAGGTGGCTTCTCCCAACAGGTCAATCATAGTTGAAAAAGAGCTCTCGCCTCCCTTGCTCCAGTTGCTCAGGTAAGTCTGGTTCATGGAGAAAACACTCCCAATTTTATAATCCCAGTAGATAGGTTTAGGTTCGAGTATTTCCATGGAGACAAGCGATCGTTGCGGAATTTCCACAAATTTAGGAAGGTGATGAATATCCTCCTTCATCAAACGGCTGATGCTCACGTCATCCTCCAGCATGAGGCTGATCTCGTTGGAGGCCGGATTCCCGATCCAGATGGTGATTGAATCGTTGTTGTCATTCTTTACCCAGTACCTGTAAGCCTTATCATCTCCCTGTGTGAGCCAGAATGGACTCTTGTTACCCTGCATATCATTCACCCAGAGAATTGTAGAGTCTCTTTCCAAGGTATACTCCAACAATTTGCTAACTGCATACTGCAGTGAATCGAGCTGATGCTTGCCCTCTACGGTCATGAAGGGTGATTCATCCGATGCATTCCAGGTAATCCCTGGTATAACATATCTTACCTTGCTTCGGTCGGACGACATTTTTCCGGTCCTTCCCTCTTTATCGAGGGAAGGAGTGATCTGCATATCATTGAAAGCATACATACTGATTCCCAGTGTTTCGATGGCCGAAGTGTCGATCACT
>JAYEOJ010000618.1:0-1809 GCA_034722835.1 Bacteroidota bacterium
CTGTAACAACCATGGCAATCAGGATGACTAAAATCGGAGATGTTTTCATATGGTCAAATTTAATCATTAGGATCCAATCTTCAGAATGATTTTGCCGTCAGACATGTGATCCCTGTAGTAGGCAATGGCTTCTTCGGCCTGCTCCAGGGGATAGCTCCGGTTGATGTGAGAGGAGAGCTCATCATCCAGGGCCCGCTTCACTTTGCTGATAAAGCGGATCTTAAAGAACAATCCCTTGGTATTCAGCCAGTTTCCAAGCTGGAATCCGGTAATATTTTTTTGCTCTCTGATCAGGTTCACCGGATCCGTCCGAATGGGATCGCCGGAGAGCCTGGCATAGGCCATCAGGGTGGAGCCGCGTGGAGCCGCATCCAGCAGGATGGAAGTCTGACTTCCGGTAACTGCATCCAGGATCAGGGTTGCCCCCAGTTCTTCAGCCAGTGCTTTTAGCTCTTCGGTAAAGGATTCTGAACTGCTGTTTAATACATGAATCGCCCCCAGCTTTTTCAAGGTATTGAGCTGTTCCTCTTTCCTCACAATGTTGATCAAGGGGATTCCCCTGCGTTTGGTAAGCCTGACCAGCATCTTTCCCAGTGAACTGGCGGCGGCGTTGTTGATTATGGCCCGGTGCTTTCCCTCCCGTGCAAGCTGGAGAAAGGCCATAGCGGTCATGGGATTAACCAGCATCATCGATCCCTGCTCACTGGAGATACCGGAGGGAAGGGGAGCAACATTCATAGCAGAAGTACGCATAAATTCTGCCCAGGTTCCGTCACCACCATGCCTGGGTGAACAGGCCACCCGTTTCCCCAATCTTAGCCTGGGAAAGAGTCCGCTCCCCGCAGCTACCACCGTTCCACTTCCTTCCAGACCGGGGGTAAATGGGTAGGAGCGTTTCAGGTAACCTCCTGCCAGCAATGCCAGGTCAGATGGATTTACGGGTGAGGCATCCATTTTTACCAGCACCTCACCCGGTCCGGGTTGGGGTACCTTCGTTTGCTCAATTTTCAGTGCTCCTCCCGGCTCATGCTGCCTGAGGGCAGACATTAGTTCCGCTAATTGTTTTCGCCTTGATATCATCGTCTTAGTTATGGTTTTGTTTGCTGATATTCGCCAGGAATCCGCTGATTCGTTGTACAGCCTGTTCCACTTCCAGTTTATCTATGTGCAAGATATGTTCAGAAGCGATGTTCCAGCGTTGTATCACATCTTCGAGTAAATTTTCCCTGACACTCCATAACTGCACAGGGATGGGTGCTTGTGATATATCTTCCAGGAGTTCCGACCAGCCTGAGCCCTCCAGTTCCATGGGACCCACCTCGTCGATTACAATTATTTGAACTTTCTGCCTCAGACATTCCCGGATCCACTCTTTACCATGTTTGAATGCCTCCGGATTAAACCAGAACTTCCTGTATTTTACCCAATGTGCGGTCGCCTTGACCGAGGCCATTGGCACTTCCTTTCCAGTCTCAACATTTTTCAGGCGAAATCCCGATCTCTCTCCTAAATCAAAAGTGCCCGGACACAGGAATCCGCAGAGTAAGATTTTTCTCTTCTTCAATAACTCAACCAGCTCTGTAAGAAAGCATGTTTTACCCCCCTGTACTTTTCCTGTTACCACATATATGCTAGGTTGCATCGCTATCATAACGGTTTCTCAACATAAAAATAGGCTGTGCTTAGTTTTCCAGATTTTCTGTGGTAGGTACGAGGAGCAATATGGACGATTTCTCCGAAACCAGATAGAATAGTGAACATACTTTTTAAGGTGAACTTATTCACGTGTTGACGGTTGCTGTCGCGTAT
>JAYEOJ010000619.1:0-1808 GCA_034722835.1 Bacteroidota bacterium
TTTATTGGCAGCAGGTTGATTCATCTTCTCCGGCAACCAGATCACGACCATTCTATAATCCGATTCATAGGGTTTGAAGCCCAGTTTCCGGATAATGGTCTCACTCTCCTTTACATTGATGATCCCCTGTTTGTTCTCGGCTCCGAGGGATTCGTACCACTGGCTCTCAGTTATGTAAAAATCGGAGAGTAGTGCCTCCCTCCAGGCCTCAGCATAATCATCACTTACCGGAGGAGCCGACATGGAGCCGGTTTTCATAACAGGGACCACAAAATGCAGATCGGGGTGAACCAGTTTCCCAAATTTAATGCAGGATGGGCAGGTCCCGCATGAATCATCTTCCTGCCTGTCGTTGCAAGCCAGATATTGTGCCATGGCCACTGCAAGGGACAACTTCCCTGTGCCCTCCGGCCCGAACAACATCATGGCGTGGGGGGTGCGGTCGTCCCGAACCAATCTCAGGAGTTTCTCTTTTACCTCCTGCTGCCCTATGATCTCTTTAAACAACATTGTCCTTACAAACTGTAAATGTAGAATTTCTTTTTTACCTTTGGGATTCCTTACCGCATCTGAACATTATTACTTAAAACTTATAGATATGCAAATGATTGATAATTATAGCTTTGCAGGAAAGAAAGTGATCATCCGGGTTGATTTTAATGTGCCCCTGGGAGCACAGTACGAGGTAAGCGACAACACGCGAATTCGCGGGGCCCTTCCCACCATTAAGAAAGTGCTGCAGGACGGTGGATCTGCCATCCTTATGTCTCACCTGGGTCGTCCGAAGTCCGGACCAGAAGAGAAGTTTTCCCTGAAACATGTTATTCCTGAGCTTTCAAAACTGCTTGGAACAGACATTCAGTTTGCCAATGATTGTATTGGGGATGAGGCTGTGGACAAATCTGCCGCTCTTCAACCCGGTGAAGTATTGTTACTGGAAAACCTTCGCTTCTACACGGCAGAAAACAAGGTGAAGACCGACGATGAGAAAGCTGCCACCAGGATTTTTGCAGAGAAACTTTCAAACTATGCTGATGTCTATGTAAATGATGCATTTGGAACTGCACACCGTGCACATGCTTCCACTGCGGTGATTGCCGATTTCTTCGCGGAAGATTCAAAAATGTTTGGCTTCCTGATAAACAAAGAAATCATGGCCATGGATAAGGTGCTGCACCAGTCAGATAAGCCCATGACCGCCATTATGGGAGGTGCCAAGGTTAGTGATAAGATCCAGGTGATTGAAAACCTGCTGGACAAAGTGGATAACCTGATTATCGGCGGTGGGATGACCTACACCTTTATCAAAGCCCGTAGAGGTGAAATCGGGAACTCACTCTGCGAGGAGGACAAACTGGATGTGGCTGCCGATCTGGTAAAAAAGGCGGAAGCTAAAGGGGTGAATCTGGTTCTTCCGGTGGACCAGGTGCTGGCCGATAAGTTTGATAATGATGCCAATACTGAAGCAGCCAGCATTGATAGCGGGAAAGCCGGATTTATGGGTCTTGATATCGGTCCCGAATCGGTGAAACTGCTGAGTGAGGTAATTATGAACTCCAAAACCATCCTCTGGAACGGTCCCATGGGTGTCTTTGAAATGCCCACCTTCCAGAAAGGAACTGTAAGCATTGCGCAGGCCATTGCCGAATCCACTGCCAAAGGTTGTTTCAGCCTGGTGGGCGGAGGGGACTCTGTGGCTGCTGTAAATAAATTCGGACTGGCCGACAAGGTGAGTTATGTTTCCACCGGTGGCGGTGCCATGCTGGAGTATATTGAAGGAAAGGTGTTACCAGGCATCAAGGCGATAC
>JAYEOJ010000620.1:0-1808 GCA_034722835.1 Bacteroidota bacterium
ATGACACAGCAGTTGAAAACAGCCCTGGTAGGGGTTGGCAAAGTAACAGACATGCATGCCAGGGCCCTGGTAAGCCTGAAGGAATCGGTATTCACAGCGGTGTGCAGCAGGAGCGGTGAAAAGGCAGAAAGCTATGCAGCGAAATATAAAATCAATGCCTATACGGATGTTGCCGAAATGGTTGCCAGGGAGCAGATCGATGTGGTCATCATATGTACCCCACATCCCAACCATCGTGAACCTACCATTGCAGCTTTGGAAGCCGGAGCCCATGTGTTGATTGAAAAACCCCTGGCATCTTCTCTGGAGGATTGTGATGCCATGATTGAAGCCTCCAAACGTTGTGGAATGCAAATCGGGGTGGTTTGTCAGCGTCGCTGGTACCTTCCGGCCATACGGGTCAAACAGGCCATTGATGCCGGGAAAATAGGGAAAGCTGTTTTTGGTACAGTGAATATGCTGGGCTGGCGGGATCAGGACTATTACGACAGTGACCCATGGAGGGGAACCTGGGAAGGGGAAGGGGGAGGTGTGCTGGTGAACCAGGCCCCCCACCAGCTGGATATGCTGTACTGGTTTATGGGGGAGATCGATGAACTCTACGGACAATGGTCCAACCTGAACCATCCTTATATTGAGGTGGAGGATACAGCCAATGCCATTTTGAAGTTTAAGAATGGGGCAGTGGCCAATATCATTGTTTCCAATTCACAAAAACCGGGTATTTACGGAAAGGTGCATGTGCATGGGGAAAATGGAGCCTCTGTGGGCGTGCAGACCGATGGGGGAGCCATGTTTGTGGCGGGAATGTCATCCATCCTGGAACCTCCCATCAATGATCTCTGGACCGTACCGGGTGAGGAGCAGTTGCTGCAGCAGTGGGTAACAGAGGATTCCGCTTTTTTCAACAATCTCCCCAATCAGATGGACTATTTCCATGAACGCAATGTTGAGGATTTTCTGAGAGCTGTTCTGGATGGAAGAAAGCCGCTGATCACCGGCGAGAATGGCCGGGTCACCGTTGAGATTTTCACTGCGATCTATCGTTCCACCCGGGATGGACTTCCTGTCAAATGGCCCCTGAAACCTGAGTTCGGCTTTGATTCTGATGGACGTACCTGATCAATTTTAACATACCATTATAAGCCATTCTTGGAGGAAGGATATGGAAATTTCACAAAAGAGCCTTAACTTGCTAAAGCCATGGATAAATCATTTCTTAGAGTACTCATATGCACCGGTTTTTTATTACCGGCACTTTTCAGTTCCTGTTCAAAGGAGGAGCCTGTTCCGGCGGGTCCCGAGGTGGCCCTCTGGTATAATGAACCAGCGGAAAACTGGAATGAAGCCCTCCCCATCGGAAATGGAAGACTGGGGGCCATGGTTTTCGGGAGAACTGATGTGGAGCGCATCCAGCTGAATGAGGAGTCCGTATGGAGCAGGAAGGGAGGCTATGAGGACAGTGACGGGAATGTAGCTCTTCCTGTGGTAAGGAATCTGCTGTTTGATGGAAAGTACCGGGAAGCCCAGGAGCTGGTGGTTGAAGAATTGATGCAGGAAAGACTTCCTACCGGAACCAATGCGTACCAGACCCTGGGTGATATAAATATTACCTACGAAGATAGCTCAGCTGTTACCAATTACAGGAGGACCCTTAAACTCGATAGTGCCCTGGCTCGGGTGGATTATACCCGCGGGGGAGTTGATTACCATCGCCAGATATTTTCTTCGTCCGCGGACAATGTGATTGTATTCAAGGAAAAGGCTGGCAAAGGAGGGAAGATCGATTGTACCATCACGCTCTCCAG
>JAYEOJ010000621.1:0-7729 GCA_034722835.1 Bacteroidota bacterium
ATTATCTACTCAAACACCCATTCCAGGATTTGAATGAGCTTAAAAGCCTGCTTGACTGGATCATATCTGACTACAACCATCGTCATCCCCATCATTCGTTGGGAGGTTTAATCCCAATTGAAGCCCTCCAGGGTATCAAACCACCCAAAGAGGAGTGGAAAACAAAGATGAAGGATGCCAAACAATCCCGGATCAAAGAAAACACATCAGAAAACTGTGGTATTTGCTGATAGTATTTGTACCTACTTAATAATGCAGCCGGAATAATCAGTAAGGCCATGTCTCTGTAGTATTGCCTCACCCCATAAAAAGGACCAGGGTAATGAAACCCAATTGATGCAATATTGCAACACAAAATTCCAATTCTGCCTTGGGATTTGCTCCGCTCTTCCTTGCACGCAGTGAGCCACTTTAAACTTACCCGGCCGTTCGCTTTGAGGTATACGTCCTCGCCATGAATAGCCGGGCTACCTAAATCCCCTTCTTCCCATAAAATGGGATCCCTGAGAGACTCTTGGTATTTTGCTGCTTTCATAATGACTCATACTGTTGCTTGGCAACTGCTCCTTGCTTTAAAGATTTGGGCCTTCCCCTGATAGGGTACTATGCCCGCTGCTGACTTCTCCTCGCCTCTCAGTTTGGAGATCTCCCATGGTAAGTCCTTCCCCTTTCCAGTTGTCCTGCAGGATTTACCACCTCCGGTTACGGTTGACTGTTGGGCTTCCCCCTCTATTGCAGGGTTACCCCCTTAGGTAGGCCTATTATCCTGTTTCTGTTCGTCAAAACAACTGTTTGTCTTAGGCTTCCTCAGTTGTGACCTCACGGTCCTAACCTTGCCCTTGACTAACGGTTCCTGCCAACCCGGCCCGCTCGGGACTTTCACCCTAGAGGTGAAGGACATGCATGGCACACAAAAACCCGGCGCGGAGGCCGGGTTCTATTCTGTTTCTATATCAAAAGTCACCTTGTTTTTATAATTCTAAATTGATATTTAGCTCATTTAATTTCTTGTAAAAGTTTATGGAGTCCAATGGATTAACTGGAGAACCAGATGCTGTTTTATCCACAATCCAGTAATTTATTGGTTTGCCCTCTTTATCCCCTGTCATTTCATCTACTTCTTGAGTCTTTGCTATAATATAGCGATCATTGAACTCGTATGATAAAACAACTGGTGGGACTATATTTACTCCGCCCCCTTCATATTTCGGAGATTTGTGATAAATAATCCCTTGGGGATAATCTTGGATATATCTGTAGTTGTTTCCTAGGTCAATACTGTCATCCATTCGAATAAACACACATGAATGCGATAAGACAAAAGCAAACAATATGATGAGTAATTTTCTCATATGATTATTTTGTTTTAATTGCTCCCAAACCGTATAGAAACACTTTGAATCCGTGGGAATCATTCAGTCCAGTACGTTGCCTTTCTCTATAAATCAACTTATCTCTTCTATTTTCTGGCAATTTACCTGCTGCTCTAAGCTCTTGTGGGTAGTTATGATAATCCCAATCATAAGTATCATGGAATAGTCTAACTGTCCCATTTTCTGAGTTGACAAGTTGCATCTGGGTATTCCCTAAGGCATAAGTAGAAGCTCTTGATGCCTTGCTATTAAATGCTACAAAATCAAAGAGATTAATTTGACCTTTCGTGCCATTGGAAAATCCTAGGTTTTCCATGTTAGATACACTGAGGTTTCCAAAATCCAATTTGGAAGCATTGAGATAGAGTGCATTATTTGGATCATTATCATTTAATGTATTCGGGCGTTGCTTGGCCCATGAAATACCTTCACTTATCGTAACAAATCCATCATAGTCTGGTCTATCTTTCAAACCCGCATAATGAGAATGTAATTTCCCAGCTGCATCAAGGTTTGTTAATCCTTCAGCACCAAGATTCTTGCTCACTGCTTCACTATGTGACATTCCCTGTGTAAAGTCCTGCTGATTCATTACAAGTGCCTGTCCCTGAAGTCCCTGATCGTCAGTGCCGAGGAAATTTCCGTCTTCATCATAGATTGGACTCGCAAACATTCCAGTAGGATCTGTGAAGATAATCGGGTTGTTATGCACATAATGATAGGGAGTCCATGATGGGAACTCATCGGCTAGGGGATCCATGGTTGTAAAGCGGCCTAATGCAGGGTCATAGTAGCGGCTGTGGTAGTCGTAGAGGTCTAAGTTAATCCCCCCGAGCAATTCATCCTGTATCTCTTTGCCATTGTATAGGTACTTGTTGTCATTACTCGAGGAGTATTGATAAGAAGTCATCCCAAATGGGTAATAATCGGTCTTTTGTTTGACTGTACCAGCTCCATCAAACAACACCCTGGTATTTCCAAGATGATCTTTTAGGTGGTAATGATATTCTACCGAGGAAGTGAGTTTATCAATTACCCCCTCTGGGTTAAGGATGTAATCCAACGCAAAATCATCGATAGCATCACCATCGTTGTCATCGTATACAAAACTCCCTGCATACATGGTCTTGGTAATTGTTGAGCCGTCAGTGAGTTGTTTCATCCACTTGATTCCATTGGCATCATAAATATACAACAACTCATCGCCTGTTCCGCTTTCTTCCTCTATTTTTTCCGGCAAGTTTAAGTAATTATAATCGATCTCAATGTCTTTGTTCTTATCCCAAACCATGTTTCCATTATCATCGTAAGTATAATCTGTTCCCGATGAATTGGTATTGTTGACGCCGGCTGTTGTTCCTGCGTCGTTTATGTAATCCAATTGATTCCCCACATAAGAATAAGTCAGATCATCAATTTCTGTTCCTGAGCTGTTATCCCGTGATAATGCTGAGATATTTCCATTTAGGTCATAGGAATAACTTGTCTCAAAGTAGGTGGGATCGCTCCAGGTGGAAGCTGAATAGGTCTTGTAATCTCCTGCCTCCAGCCTGTTCAGCTCGTCATAATCAAAAGCATAGCCTTCAATGGAACCTCCATTGTGTGCCCAGGAGATTCCAGAGATATTGCCATTGTATAAAGCTGTGGTATTCGGACTTCCGGTAGCATTCTGGTAAAACAGCTGCATTCCAAATTTATCATCCCCCAATCCGCCTGGATTGTTAATGGAAGTAAGCCATCCACGAATGTTATATGCGTAATCCACGCTCTCGGTAAAATCTGAGTTGTCATCTGAGTGGAGTTTCTTTTTCTTAAGCTGTCCCAATTCATCGTACTGATTCTGTGCAAGAACTATAGCGTCATCCGTGTTGTAATGAACATACGTATCCAGTAAGCGGTTGGCATGATCATATGTGTACGTGTATAGTATCTTGTTCTCAACGCTGTTTACAGTTTGGATTTCAAGGCTTTGCAAGACCTTGCCGCTAAAATCATACTCAGAACTCAACATGCTCTCTCCGCTCGGGAATAAATCGGTCTGGGTCTGGATTACACGATACTTGTCGTCGTAGAACATGGCAGCCTGGATCCATATATCATCATCTCCATCCTGGATCATTGTAGAAGTTCCTGTCACCTGGCCTTGTACAAGATCAAAATAGCCGTTTGAAGTCCCATCCCCGTCTTCATATGCATCAATGTTGTCGGTATTATCAAATCCTAAGCCTGTGAATTGAGAAAGCGACAGAAAACTATAGCTATCATAGAAAGTAATAGTGAGGAGGTCACTGGAGTATGCTGAGGAGATATCAGGATAGCTCTGATCAGTGTATCCATAGCCACTGCTTGTGTACTCTTCGTAATACTCATTCCCAGTGGTATTATAGAAGGTATTGATGTAGCCCTGAACAGTAGTTTGTGATACGGCAGTTGAAAATCCTATCTTTGCAGTAATCACTGGACGGTTCAGCTCATCATATTTGGTCATGATCCAGGAGTTGGAATTGTACAATTCCCCATCCTGGGTACCCACCAGTCGGTCTCGGTCATCGTATACCATATATACCGGCTCAACACCAGGAAGCTTCTTCTCAATCATCCTGTTCCTATCATCATATTCATAATAATAGCAAAGCTGATCCTGAACAGTAGTGGTGGGAAGTCCATTATCACCCAAAGCCTTGGGGGGAATCACATACCTGAGTAATCCATAGTCATCATAGACATAATAGGTCGATAATGTATTAGCACCTTCAAAGGTTCGTTTCAGCACCACCTTCCCAAGCTTATCTTTAAACTCTTCGGTTTCATTCCCATCCTCATCGGTAATGGTGCTCTTATACAGGGTATTGGCTGAGTAATAAGAAGTGGGGTTTTGTAAAGCATCTGTGGAAGTATTCACTGTAAAACACCTTACTGAAGATCCAGCATTGTTCTCATATTCAAATTCCTGTATATAGTCGGTTGCAATGCCAGTTTCTTCATAGGGGCTCCAATCTTTTCCAGGGGCTCCCTGAGCATGTACCCGGTTCATGGGTGATTCTTCAAAAACGGTGCGTGAGTATGCATAAGCGTCATCGCTACCCAGCGAGAACTGATTCTGGAAGAAGTCCTCCTGCATATCCAGCACATCATCCCCACTGGATTTGTAATCACGAAAAGTACCGTTTTCATCATCCCCCGCTGCAAATGGCAGATAATCTCTGAACCTCCTGCCGTAATCATCATATTCCATGGGTTTGACCATATCTTTACCACCCAGACTGCTGCCTACACCAATCTCTTGTACAGGCCTCCCCAGTCCGTCAAAAAATTGTACTGTGTGCTGCATCGCTCCTGATGTTCCTTGATCACTCAAGGAAGTTGTAGTAACAATGAAGTTTTCCGAGTCATCAGGATTGGCCTCGGTGGTGGCATTTACCAAGATGTTATCCAATGCTATATCACTACGGTAGCTGCTACCCGTTGTTGCCTTGAATCGCAGTAGAATTGTTTCGTCTAGATAGGAAGATAAATCAACATCGGCACTATTCCATGCATTTCCCTGATCTCCTGATTTTGACCATATAGACGAGCTCCAGCTTGTACCATCGTTCGTACTAACGCTAAGCTCAAGTTGGCCCATATTCGAACCATACATGTGATAATCGAAGCTAAGAGTTGCATTATCTTTATCATCAAGTTCATAGGAAGGACTGATCAGATAAGCTGTTTTGCTGGGATAATTGGGATAAGATGCTTCTACATAGGCATAATACTTCCCTTGCTTAGCACTTGATGGACCTGTACTGCTGGAAGGTGTAGACCCGGTTCTCAGGGTCCAGTCAAGATTATCTCCATCCGTATCCTCCCATTTGGTATCGTCGAACTCAAAGCTTTCATAATCCGGAAATGAAACTCCAATGGTATAGGTGATCTCCAATTTGGGATGCATGGAGGATGTTGCATGATCGCTGGAAGCAAATTGCATTTTTGCATAATACTCCTCAGTGACCAGGCCAAACATTAGTCCATCGCTGCTGGTGGGATTGGCCTGGATATCCTTGATCAGGTTAGTCACATCTACCACGTAATCCTGATCTACCGCAGTGGAATTGGCAAGAGTCGCCTGGTTATTGGTAACCGTAGTTGGTGCCGTGTCCCATGTCACTGTACTCTCACCCCACGAGGTGATGATCCTGCGGAGGTAACTGGCATTGGACTTGTAGCCGCCTCCCGAGGTGAGATTACTTACATGATTTCCAGTTGCATACAGATATAATTTTGCATCTGTTATGTTTGCATTATCCGGCAGTTGTGACAGATCTATACCGATTAGAGATTTGTATATTACCGGATAACCGCTCCAGGTCCACATTAGTGGATTATAGTACCCATAGTCTCCATAATTTGTATACTGGTCATTGATATAGCTGGGATTGGTGCAATGCCGTATCATCGCATCCTTATCAGGATAGACAGTAAGAGTAGTCTGACTCCAGGACTGAATTACAATGGCCAGGGCCAGTATGCTGATGGACAGTATTTTTTTCATCTTGGTCTGTTTTTCTGGTTATTTTTGATCCTGGCTAATACTAATTCTCGGCTTCAACTATATCCGGGCCTTCGTGTTTCTTTAAATCCCTCGAATTGCTCGGCAGGGTAACCACCTTATGGGTAAACTCCGATCCACGTGGGTATTTTCGTAGTTTTACCTTGCTACCATCAAGCTTCTTGGCAGACACAGTCAGCTCATCCAATTCGGACCACTCTTCCATATCCAAAAAGAGATTCTTCTTTTTCACCTTGATGCGAGGATTGTCCTTACGCTCCTCTTTTGTGACTTTTATCTCCTTCTTCTTTTTTGAACTTTCCACCACAATGCTGCTGTATTGATCCACATCACTGGTGTCAATAACAACTACTACCTGAAAATCAGTAGCGGTGTCTCCCTTAGTAGTGCTTGCGGGAAGTATTTCAATGGTATAGCAGGCTTCTTGAGTGTTGGCTTCCTGGGCCCGCATCTGCATGGATGCAACAAGGCAGGCTGATATGAATATTAGTTTGATCAGTTTCATGGTATGGTAGTTTTATGATTATTGCTTTGCTTCGGAAGGGATTGAAATCTTCCGTGTATCTAAATACATTACTGATGAATCATCCTTTATCCCAACAAACACTTCATAATCGCCAGGAGAAAAAGGGCCAAACTCAAACTCTGCATCTCCCACTTGCACACTGGCTTTCTTAAGTGAACGTCCCTCCTGTTTCTCATACCGCTTAGCTGTCCACAACTCTTTGTACTTTCTATTCCCCGGCATATCGATTTTATCTTTTCTTTCTTTCTCACGCTCCTTCTCCAAGGCAGCTTTCTCACGCTCCCAGGCTTCTAAATCAACTCCTCCCTGAACTACATCATAGTCTATCGATCGAATGAAGTAAACTTCCCGGGGCTCAATGGATTTCACCTTCAGGTATATCTTTTTCGGATTTACAATTTTGCTACTTTCTATATCAAGCTTCAGATTGCTTAATCTGTTGCCTTCAGAGTCCACAGACTCATCCGGAATCATTTCAACCCGAAAATCAAGGTCATGATAGCCTTTGTCATCCTGCCCGTAGATTATATGAGCTTGCATAATGAGGAACAGGGCCAGCGTAAATGCTAAGTATTGTGTTCTATTGGTCTTCATAGTTATAATGTTTTATGAGCCTTATGTGATTATTAAGGGTAAACAGTAACGTTGATATATCTTGTCAGCCCCCCTCCTTGTATGACAATTTGGGCTTCCCAGCTCCCGGAAGTTGGAGCACGGGTAGCTGCAATGCTAAGGGTGGCATTGTATTCATATCCAGTGTTGGTCCGGGTGATTTGAAGCCAGGCATAATCATCCCAGTAGTCCACATAATAGGACCAGGTAGTATTGGAGGTAACCGTGACCTGATCGCTGTCGCTCGAACCATACAAATCGACAGTGCTTGCTGATAGGGTGATTGATGGCACATCTGCCTGGTGGACATCAATGGTCTTGCTTAACAGGCCCAATCCGCTATTGTCCGATATTGTTACGGTCCCATCCCGCGATGAACCAGATGAATTAGATGTAACACTCACGGTGATATCGTCATCAGCAGTGCCGCTGGTAGGACTGACGCTTATCCAGCTCTGATTATCGCTTGCAGTCCAGCTCTGAGTCGCTGTAATGGACACATCATCGTTGGAGGCATCTGAGGTAAATTCTAAACTTGTTGGGGAAACACTAAGTTCAATAGGCTTATAAAGGGATTGCTATTAACCAGTCAAAGACATTAGTAATATACTGGCTTGAGATTTGGTGATTCAAGTAAGAACCCGGCCAAGCGCCGGGTTTTTAATT
>JAYEOJ010000622.1:0-8350 GCA_034722835.1 Bacteroidota bacterium
ATGGAACTGCCAGAAGTACCCGTGGAATCGGTTCTGACTCATCCCTCAGTTAAGGAAGGGTACAAGAAATTTGAACTCATCAAAGATTGGGATTATCTTGAAGGGTAGGCATTTATCACTATTTTAGTCGATGGGAAATAACATTAAGGTCAGACGAAAAACCTTATATATTTGGATTGCAGTAGTAGTTGTAACTTTTATTCTCTACAATGTTAACCGGGACCTTTTTGATATCAGTTTCCTGAAAGAATATGTAGGTGATCATAAGTTACTTGTACTGGGCCTCTACCTTGTTATCCTCACTTTTATTGGTTTAACTTTTATTCCGTCTACTCCTTTTGCCATTGCCGGCGTCCTTTTGTTTCCTCCTTTGGAAGCCTACATTATTAACCTCACTGGAATAATAACCTCAACTATAGTTGTTTACTACTTTACTCAATATCTTGGAATCAACGTCTGGCTTGAATCGAAATACCCTGCACAAATTGAAAAGGTAAAAAATGCACTTCGAAAAAAGGAACTACCCATCATCGTTGGCTGGAGTTTTTTTCCAGTTGTACCTACTGACCTGATAGTTTATGTGAGCAGCACGCTCAATATTCCTTTCTGGAAATGTGCTATCGGTGTAATTATTGGGGAAGGCACTCTAAATGCTTTATATATCTTCTCCATAGATTTCTTTATTTGAAAAAGGTAGTTATTCATGTAACTGTTTTATAACTTTATGATAACCAGCAATAACCAACCCTTATGGGATATTTTATTCGGATATTCACCCTCATCTTAATATTTGCAGTTTCAAATGTATGCTATTCCCAAGTTGGTGCCGATGCTGGTAACGACACAGCCTTTTGTTCTTCAAATTATGAAGGAGCGACCATTGGAGGAAATCCCTCTGCAATTGGAGGAACTGAACCTTATACTTATACCTGGTCTGCAAAATACGAATATGCTGGACGTATTTATACAGCATCATCCTTTCTCGAAGATACATCGGTAGCCAATCCTGTTTTTTCTTCTTCCTTCGATGACTCTGCGGTCTTTCATCTTTCTGTAACGGATGCAAATGATGATATTGCTTTCGATTCTGTAATGGTTCGATTCTCCAATTATATCATTTGTTTGGGCGAGTGCAGACATGAAATCAGTTTGGGTGATAGTGCACAACTTGGGCATTGTATTAGCGGTGGAATCCCACCGTTCAAGTATGCATGGACACCAGAGAAAACCTTATCAGACCCAACTTCTGAATCGCCTTGGGCAAAACCACAATCCTATACCCACTATGAGTTAGTGTATACAGATTCTATTGGATGTCAAACGACATTTCATTGCCATGTTTATATTATTCCATCTGGTATCGAAACGGATGATTCAGGCGGTGATTATCTCCAGATATACCCAAACCCTGCCAGTGGAATTGTTAATTTCACCTTCAATCATCCCCAACATGACAATTCTGTTCTGAAATTATTTAGTGTTGAGGGTAGACTGGTAAAAGAAGCATTGGTGAACGATCCTGTTCTGACGGTCGATCTTAGCGACCTTGGTCAAGGTTTATACTTCTACAATTGGATCATATCGGATGAAACTGTAGGATCGGGGAAAATTGTAGTTGAATAGTCCGACACAAAGCAGGAAAAGACCAAACGACTTACGGTATACTTACAGAAAACAAAAAACAAACCCCTTGATCGTTATAAATCAAGGGGTTCTGTTTTTCAATTGGGTGGAAGACCGGGTTCGAACCGGCGACCTCTGGAACCACAATCCAGCGCTCTAACCTGCTGAGCTACATCCACCATTTGGGTGTGCAAATTTACAAAATTTTTTATTCTCCGAATCTATTGATACAAATTATTCCCTGAGAATGCGAATAAAGAGCTGATTGTACTGTTCCATTACACTTGCATCACCGTATTGCTGAAGGGTCCGGCTCCTGATCAGGTCAGCAGGATATTCGTCAGCATGGGCCATTATATGCCACATGGCTTCGGCCAGTTCAGCTGCATTATCCCGGTCAATCAACAATCCGTTTTCCTTTGTAACAATGGAATCGGGGCCCCCTGAACGGGTGGCAATCACGGGTAGCCCTGTGGCCATGGCTTCGATCAGAACCACCCCGAATGCCTCATAGCGGGTAGGTAATACAAAACAGTTGGCCTCTTGAAACTCCTTAAGCATCTCCTCCCTGGAGAGTCTGTCCAGAAAGCTTACCTTTTCATTCACACCCAGGGCTGTCGCGTGCAGTTCCAATTCCTTTCTGAGGGAACCCTTCCCGGCCAGTCGGACAACGAACTCCCGGTCAGCCAAATCAGCTAACAACTTGACAGCTTGAAGCAGCATGTCCACTCCCTTCACATGTTCCAGTCTTCCGGCCCAAAGAAACACAAAGGGCTCTGTCTTTCTGGGTTCAGAGGGAGGGAAAAACTGATCCTCGCGGATCATATTGGGTATCACTTTGATCCGTTTTCTGACTGTGGGAACCAGTGCCACTATCCCCTTTCGCAGACTTTCTGAAACCAGTATAAGGTCCTCGCAATGTGCGTATGCCAGGTCAAACAAGGGAATATGAAAAGATTTCACCATTTTCCTGGCTTCATCTGTGCTCCAGACAAAAAAACTGCGGTGTTCCACAATTACATAAGGGATTCCATGATCCCGATTGATCAGATATGCTGCAAAGCCGGCCCAGGTGACACTATGAGCTAAAATCAGGTCAGGTTTGCCAAATTGCTTCTCATACTTTCTATAGAACCTGCAGGTTTGCCGTGACCATCCCGCTATATTATATTGCTCACTACCCGGTACCTTCAGATAAGAGGCACGCACAACACGCAGTCCACTCTCATCCCCTGCCCTGTATGGGCGAAACGCAGATATACCCGCCTGGATGAGTTTCCGGGCTCCCACCAGCCTGTTGACAAGCACATCCACCTGCCATCCCATCTTCTGCAGGGCTTCGCTGTGTTCCTTAAAGAAATAGCCTCCGTCAGGCGGGTACCACGAAGGGATAATCAGGATTCTTTTTCCCTTCTTCATGCTTTCAACGGTTCAGGGAGATTGTGGTGTTGAAATAGCTTTCCGGTACCACCGGGAAATCCGCCGGTCCGGATGGCATCTTCTCCCCGGTAAAGATAGCAGATTTGGTATGGGCCACATGGTAGATTCTATCTGCCCGTTCCGGCCCCACACCATCGAGAATGGCTGACATCACCTCATAGCGTACCTGGTCGGGATGGAAGCCATAGTCGTGCCAGACCACGATGCTTTTCTCATGCACCAGGTGCCTGAAAATGTTCTCCGTATCACTTTTCACAACGTCGTAATGATGGTCTCCGTCAATATAGATCAGATCGAATTTCTTGTTGAGCTGCTTATAATTAAAGCTCCTGGAGTCACCTCGTAACTGGGTTACGTTCTCCAGGTCCCTGGAAAACTGGCGGTGCGATTCAATGGTAAGGGGGTGCATTCCCCTTTTAAGCATGTCTGCATCGGAAAGACAAAGGGTATAGCAGCTCGCCGCCCTGGGGGCAATCGTTGCGACACTTTCACCCCTCCAGGTCCCAATCTCAAAATAGGCACAATTTTCAATTCCTTCTGCAAGTCCGGCCAGCAACATCATATCCGTAGGCAGGGAACCTCCATCCAGATAGGTCATGGGTCCGAGTACAATGGGCCCGGAAGCCACAAGTTGATCCATCTCCACAACAGGAAGTCCGCCCGGCAATGGATGCCTTTTTTCCACATAAGACTGCCAGCTGTCCTCATCTGTCAGCACCCTGTTCAACAGTACGGGTTTTCGGAAAATCCACCAGAGTGCTTTAATTGCTTTTTTAATCTTACTCATTCTTCACAATGGGTATTAGTGGTTCATCGGCCGGAGGATCGGTCTTCACCAGCTGCAAGTACCAGAACAGGCTGTACCCGATTACCAGGGTGCTGAGTCCGCTGTACAGCGCCAGTCCAATATAGACATTTTCCAGGATCACACCGACCACCAGTCCCCCGAGCCGGGCCAGCAGTTTGATGCCATCAATGATCATGGCCACCCGCTGTTTCTTATACAGATCGGGAATAAAGGAGAGAGGCATCACCAGGCTCACCATGAAGATCCAGGGCAGGATGATCTGTGCATACCTCCCGGCTTCGATCCATTTGTCTCCAAATATAAATCCGAATATCTCTGGAAAAAATATTCCCGAGATTACAAAAGGCACTAGCAATACCTGGGTAGTCCGTTTCAGAAAGGTCAGGACTTCCGAGCGCATGGAACGATTCTCATGCTTCTTTTCCACAAAACGCTGAAACATAACCTGGTAGAAGGCATTGGCCACCAGGTTGACCGGCCGGTACAGGATCATATATCCGAAGGTGTAAAAACCGGCAATTCCCATGGAAAAATAGGAACTAAATATAAAAACCGGGAAGGCCCCGGAGAGATTATTGATCAGTCCCTGCCACATATTGTACTTTGGAAAGAGGATATACTGCTTCCCCAGCCGCTTCATCTCACTCCATTTGATCCAGCTTGTTTTGGATCTGTTAAACCGCAGGTGTACCACGAAAAAGACCAGGACTCCAACCAGCTGGCCAAAAATAACCCCGAATATCAGACCGGCTGCCCCGGCCATAAGAAAACCCAGGCCCAGTTTCAACAATGAATTAGAGACACTCTGTCCGATGTTGGCCCCGGCAATCAGTTTGTACCTCTTCTGCCGGTTGGAATAATTCCGTAGAGAGGTAAACCATCCCACCAGCAGGGTGGAAAGGGGGATGAAATAGAGCCAGGCCGAAATCTCATCACTTCCCAACCAACTGCAGATCAACCCGTTCATCGGCACAACAATAAGCAGCAACAAGAGACTGATGCCCACGCTAATCAGACCCGATAATCCCAGCAGGTTAAAAGACTCTTTCTCACTTTTAGGAAGCAGGATGGCCAGTTCGTACTTGGCTGTTGAAAAGATCACCGTGATATTCAGGATATTCATATACAGTCCGAATACTCCGAAATCCTCTTCGGTATAGATTTTGGCCAGAACAATATAAATAACCACAGAAAAGGCCTGCGCCAGGGAGGTTCCGGAAATCAGTGTGGCCACATTCCTGAAGAACTCACTGTTCCAGATCGTACGAAAGGCCCGATTCATAATCTAAAAATAGGAATTATACTGCAATTCCGTCAGGAATTGCCTGCAGCTATTCAATGGCATGCGTTTTGACTCCCTCAATCAAGATAAAACATATATATTTGACGCAAATTAAGAGAAGATGAGAGCAATGAGGTCATCCAATCCTGCGATGACAGGAAGGATTTTTGAGAAAGCCGGCACTGCAGCTACAGGTAGCAGTGTCATGACAATACATGGAACCATCAATAAAATAGGGCTAATGCTACTGCTGGTGATTGCTGCGGCGGCCTATACATGGAACATGGTGATGGGAGCCGATCCTGGCCGGGCAGGTACACTGGCCATAGTTGGTGCGATCGGGGGCTTTATAATGGCCCTGGTCACCATATTCCGGCCACAATCATCTGCCATTACTGCACCCATCTATGCCATCCTGGAGGGGCTCTTCCTGGGTGCCATCAGTGCCATTATCAATGCACAGTATCCCGGTGTGGCTTTCCAGGCGGTTTTGCTAACCATTGGGACCCTGTTTACCATGTTGTTTCTATACCGGTCGGGCCGCATCCGGGCCACACCCAGGTTCAGACGCGGAGTGATGATGGCCACAGGGGCCGTATTTTTTGCCTACCTGATCAGCTGGATCATGAGCTTGTTTGGCATGCCCATGGGTTTTATGCATTCGGCCGGACCACTGGGCATCCTTATCAACCTGGCAATCATCGTAATTGCCGCCCTGAATCTGATTATGGATTTTGATTTTATCGAGAAAGGATCTCAAATGGGAGCTCCCAAGTACATGGAATGGTACGGGGCCTTCGGGCTGATGGTCACATTGATCTGGCTCTATATTGAGTTCCTGAGATTGTTGTCCAGGTTTGCCGGCAGGGATTAAGACATGAAAATAGGTGAGTGACTTAGAAAAATACTTCGAACCCTTCAGGGAAAAGATCATCGGTAACGATGCTTCTTTTGAATCGCCTTACGGAACCAAAAGGATTCTGTATGCCGACTGGATTGCCAGTGGAAGGCTCTATGAGCCCATTGAACAGAAACTGCAGACACAGTTTGGTCCCTATGTGGCTAATACTCATACAGAGACCACGCTGACCGGCACCCTGATGACCAAGGCCTACCACCAATCCCATCAACTGATCAAGAAGCATGTGAATGCCGGTCCAAATGATGTGATCCTGACGGCCGGGTACGGAATGACCGCCGTGATTAACAAACTGATGCGCATTCTGAGTCTAAAAGGGTGTGGAGGAGCTGAAAGTATCGAGGTGAAGGCCAGCGACCGGCCGGTGGTATTTCTTACCCATATGGAACATCATTCCAACCACACCTGCTGGTTTGAAACCATTGCAGATGTGGTAATGATCGAGCCCAACAAGCATCTGCGAGTCGACCTGGATGATCTGAAGGAAAAACTGGAGTTGTACAAGGACCGGAAGTTTAAAATTGGTTCATTTACGGCATGCTCCAATGTGACTGGGGTAAATACGCCCTATCATAAAATGGCCAAGCTGATGCATGAATACGGGGGGCTGGTATTTATTGATTTTGCTGCCAGTGCCCCCTATATGAATATCAACATGCATCCCGAAGATCCTATGGAGAAGCTTGATGCCATCTTCTTCTCTCCCCATAAGTTTCTGGGCGGACCCGGATCATCGGGAGTGCTGATCTTCGACAAGGCCATGTATACCGCTGACGTTCCGGACAATCCGGGGGGCGGTACGGTGGACTGGACCAATCCCTGGGGAAAGTACAAATACGTGGATGATATCGAAGTCAGGGAAGATGGCGGAACACCCGGTTTCCTGCAATCCATCAAAGCTGCCCTGGCCATTGAGCTAAAAATAAAGATGGGTGTGGATAATATCATGAAACGCGAAGAAGAACTTTTACATATTGCATTGCCCGGGCTTCGGGAGATTAAAGGTATTGAGATCCTGGCAAACAATGTGGACGACCGACTGGGAGTGATCTCCTTTTACCATCCCGCCATCCATTTCAATCTCTTTGTGAAATTGCTCAACGACCGCTTTGGCGTTCAGACCAGGGGTGGTTGTGCCTGCGCAGGAACTTACGGGCATTTCCTGCTGGAGGTAAGCTACGATAAGTCGCAGGAAATCACAGAAAAGATCAACCATGGCGACCTTTCGGAGAAGCCTGGCTGGGTAAGATGGTCCCTGCACCCCACCATGACCGATGAGGAGGTCCGGCATATTCTCTATGCCATCCGGGAGGTCACGCTGCACCATGCGGAGTGGATCAAAGATTATAAATATATTACGAAGAAGAACGAATTTATACATCTCAGTCACATCGCTAACCTGCCTGAAGATAAGATAATGACCGATTGGTTCAAGCTGTAGGCATCAAATCTCATTCTCTTATGAACATCGTACCAGTCCATAGCAAAAAAGATGAAAAAGCCTTCCTGGATTTTCCCAGGAAGTTGTACCGGAACGACCCCAACCACGTGATCCAGTTTGACAGTGAAATCAGGAATGCTTTCGACCCAAAAATAAATCCCTACTTCAAACATGGTGATGCGGTTCGCTGGATAGCCCTGAACGACCGTGGTGAAACAGTGGGCAGGATTGCTGCATTTTATGACAAGAATAAGGACGAGGCAGATTATGTCCGGAGCGGGGGATGTGGCTTTTTTGAGTCCATTGATGATCAACAGGTGGTTTTCCTGCTTTTTGATACAGCCAAAGACTGGCTACAAAAGCACGGCTATGAGGCCATGACCGGTCCCATTAATTTTGGGGAAAACGATACCAACTGGGGTTGTCTGGTCCAGGGATTTACCCCCCCTGGCCTGGGGATGACCTATAATCTGCCCTACTATAAAGAGCTGTTTGAGAGTTATGGTTTTAAACTATACTACAGGCAGTTGGGCTTTCACCTGGATATTGTGAAACCCTTCCCTGAGCGCTTCTGGAAGATAGCTGAGTGGATCAATAAGCGTCAGGGCTTCACCTACAAACACTTCGAACTAAAAAAAACAGCCCGGTTTGTGGATGATACAGCCTATATCTATAACCAGGCCTGGAGCCAGCTCCGAAAGGACTATACTCCCATAGATAAGGCTTCTCTCTACGATGAATTGAGAAAGGTCAAGATGATATTGGATGAAGAGATGATCTGGTATGCTTACCACGACGACGAACCCATTGCTTTTTTCATGTTTCTGCCCGATGCCA
>JAYEOJ010000622.1:8360-25273 GCA_034722835.1 Bacteroidota bacterium
GCGCTTCCTCTACTATAAAAAAAATAAAACAATCACCAGGGTCCGGGGAACCGCCGCAGGGATCATTCCGAAATTTCAAAACTCGGGAGTTGAATCAGGCATTTTTTACCTTCTGAGAAAGGTGATGGATCGCAAACCCCAGTATAAGGAATTTGAACTCTCCTGGGTGGGCGATTTTAATCCCAAAATGATCTCCCTCTATCTGAACACCGGTGCTGTCCACGCCAAAACGCATTTTACCTACAGATATCTTTTCGACCGGGAAAAGCCCTACCAGAGATTTATGGAAGAGGCTGTGGATGAGTCAAAACTTCCCGATAATATTTTGAACTTGTAACAAACATTTCTATCTTTGCATTCCGTTTTGAAAAAAGCGCAGCTATTGAAAACATTAATACCATGAAGAAAGACATACATCCAAAAAACTACAGGCTTGTTGCATTCAGGGACATGTCCAATGGATTCACCTTTGTAACCAAATCTACAGCGGACTCCAAAGAGACTGTAAAACTGGAAGATGGAATTGAATATCCACTGATCAAATTGGAAATCTCCAGTACTTCCCACCCATTCTATACGGGTAAGATGAAACTGGTCGATACAGCAGGACGTGTAGATAAGTTTATGAACCGCTACAAGACCCACCTGGATAAAAAGAATAAATAGCAGGTATAAACAACCTGTTTGAAAGCCATCCCGCCAAGGATGGCTTTTTTTTTTACTTTTAAAATAAAAAGATGTTGCTGATCCTGTTCGACGATCACTCCTGGGACAACCTCCTGCCCCTTACCTTCACCCGGCCCGTTTCAGAACTCAGGGTGGGGATCCTGACCATAGCAGAAAAATGGGAACGTGATCTGGAGATCAAATCAACACCTCTGACCAGGGAATACCTGAGTAAGAAGTTTCCCTGCAAGGCAGGAAATGACAAGCTCTATGTAAACAGCTCGCTTTTGCCCGAAGCCGGAATTGTCGAACACATCGGGAAACTGCAGCTAAACCAGGCCCTGGTCAAGGAGGGCATATTACTGGCTGCGAGGACCGGGACAGGTCATTGCGAATCCTTTGATCACGGATACTGGATCAGTAAAGGGATTGCCTACAAGGGTGAGATTTCGCTGCTTGACTTTCCGTGGAAAATCTTCCGCCTGAACGGACAGGAAATCAGGGCCGATTTCCTTCGGATTACCAGGGGAAGAAAGAGTGAAAAGCTGAGTGATACAGTAAGGGTTGACCGACCCGAGAATGTCTTTGTGGAGCCGGGATTCAGCGGGGGATATTTTACCCTGAATGCATCACGCGGACCCATCTACCTGGGGGCACATAGCGAGATTATGGAAGAGAGCGTCATTCGCGGACCCTTTGCACTCTGTGAGGGATCTGTGGTGAAAATGGGAGCTAAAATCTATGGTCCCACCACCCTGGGGCCCTACAGCAAGGTGGGAGGAGAGATTAACAACTCAGTATTGCTGGCCAACTCCAACAAGGCCCATGACGGATTCCTGGGGAATTCCGTGATTGGGGAATGGTGCAACCTGGGAGCCGATACCAACAACTCCAACCTGAAAAACAATTATGCCAGTGTGAAGATCTGGAACTACCCCAGCGCATCCTTCATAGATACCGGGGGCCAGTTCTGCGGATTGCTCATGGGCGACCATACCAAATGCGGGATCAACACCATGTTTAATACAGGAACCGTTGTTGGTGTAGCTGCAAATATTTTCGGGCCCGGTTTTCCGCCCACCTTTATTCCCTCCTTCAGCTGGGGAGGAGCCGATGGATTTGTGGAATATAAAATGGAGAAAGTCCTGGAGACCGCCAACCTGGTTATGGAACGCCGGGAAATAGAGTTATCCCGGGAAGACAAAAGTATCCTGGATCACATCAGCCAGTACAGCAAAGGATTCCGGAATTGATCTGCTAATCCAGCAGTTCATCAAAATCCTCCGATAGTTTGACACCTTTCTGCCAGTCGAAGAGGGTGAGGCCCCTCAGGTCATAATAATAGTTCCAGTAATTCCTTAATGCCTCCACATAGCCCCTGCGGGCCACATCTTTATCGTCCAGAGCCGTATTCAGATTCAATACATCGATCTTTCCGATCAGGAAGCGCTGCTTGGTGACCTCGTAACGCAGATCGGCAATGGTATCGGCCTTGGTGGCAATCCTGACCTGATCGTCCTGCAGGTTGAACTGCATCACCTGAAGGAAGATAGTCTCATCGAAATCAATGATGGATTGGCTTACGTCCATTTTGGTCACTTCCTGGTGCGACTGGGCCATTTTGTACTGACCCTTTCCCATGCCCCAATCCAGAATAGGCACCCGCACCCCTACTTCAACGCGTTGCTGCCGTTCCAGGTTTGTATATGCACTGGAAAGGTCTTCATCCACCCCGCTCAGTCCAAACAGGGCAAACAGATCGCCCCGGATCCCTTTTTGGGATCGTGCCTCAGCCACCGCACGTTCAGCCTCCATAAGCTGCTGTTCCATCCGGAGAATCTCAGGGTTATTGGCCCTGGCTTCCTCCAGTGCTCTTTCATATTCAATCTCGATATCAGGGACCTCTGTGGGAAGTAGAAGCTCCAGGCTCACCTTCTCATTAAATCCCAGGAAAGAGCGAAGCCTCGATCTACGCAATTCCAGGTCGATGGTCGCTTCATTCAGGGCTGTTTCCGAATTAAGTCGGCTCAGCTCCATATCCAGCAAATCGTTCTCGGCAATGGTTCCCAGGTGATAGCGCCCCGTGGCTATCTGGTATAAAGTATCCGAATTAGCCATGTTTTTCAGAGCAACCTCCAGGTTAATCTGGGCCAGGGCCAGGTCGAAAAAGTAGCGGACCGTTTGCTGGCTTACCCGCTCCATGGTATTGAGATACTGCAGCTTGGCTGCCTCATATTTAATGGGCTCAATCTTCTTGTCCCATTTAAATTCATTGTACCCGTTAATGGGCTGCAAAATACCTATGGTCACCGGGTAAGAAAGGTAGGTGGTTGGAGGTTCCTCTCCAAAATTATCGTTCCGCTGCAGCTGCGAGCTTACAAATATACGTCCACCTGTTAGCGGGATGTTCTGATTCAGCTGCAAATCCAGGGAGGTGTTCATAAAGGAACGATCCACAAACTCTTCCGTTCCATCGGGCTGGATCACACTCTCGGTGGCCATGGTCAGTGAAGGCAGCGTACCCTCCAGGGTCAGTCCGGGCCTTGTACTGGCCAGGTAGGACCTGAATTCCCAGTAGCTGCTGCGAAACTGGTGCCTCGACATGAGCGCCATCAGGGACTGCTCATGTGCCACCTCGATTACTTCGGCAAGGGTAAGAGTTTTTATTTCTACTTCAGACTGTGACTTTGCTGTAAACTGGACTGCTAGCAGCAGTCCTGCAGATATAATAAGTTTTCGAAACATTTTATTCATACCTTAAAGATTCAATGGGATCCCGCTCAGAAGCTCGTTTGGCAGGCGAGTATCCGAAGATAACCCCAACAGATGCAGATACTGCAAATGAAATAATAACACTAATGGGTGTGACAATGGTGGCGATATCGGCAAAACGATTGACCAGCCAGGAGGCTGTAATGCCGATAATGACCCCGATCACTCCGCCAATGACACTGATCAGCACGGCCTCGGCCAGGAACTGAACCACTATATCCCTTTTCTGGGCGCCAATGGCCAGACGCGTACCAATTTCCTTGATGCGCTCCATCACCGAGGCAAACATAATATTCATGATCCCGATCCCACCCACCAGCAGAGAGATGCTGGCAATGGCCCCAAGTACAATATTAAAGATATCCTTGGTTCGTTGCTCCTGCTTCAGAAGCAATTCCGGCACCGTAATCTCAAAGTCCTTTACTTCTTCATGACGCCTGAGCAGCAACCTGGCCAGCAGGTCGGTGGAAGGCGAAAGCTCGTTGGATTCATTTACCTGCACAATGATCCGGTCCAACTGGTTGTAGTTGGACTCAGTGTCGGCGCTGAAACCGAATCTGGCTGCTATACCCCCGAAAATAGCCATGCCGGTACTCGCCTTGATCCTGGATCCCACCAGGGCACGGTTCTGAAAGCGTATCAGCATGGTTTTTACCGGCACATAGATATTGTCGTTCATCACATTCACCCCGATATTTTCGAAACGGGTGAGACTTACAGCGTTCCGCTCCAGTACACCCACCACCTTCAGCCATACCTTATCGAACTTGATATACTTGCCAATGGGATTTTCCTTGCTGAAGAATTTGTTTTTGATATTGGCCCCTATCACACATACAGGTATTCCGTTTTCTTCCTGGTATTCATTGAAAAAGCTTCCTTCATGCAGTGGCAGGTTAAAGATATTATAATACGCGTTGGAAACCCCCAGCAATTTGGCGCTGGCCCGTTTTCCATCCTTGATTACATAAGAGTTCAGTGTGATTTCCGGCGAGGCTGTTTTCACAGTTGGAATCACCTTTTCAATGGCCTCCACATCTTCCAGGGTCAGCCCGGGTGAAAACTTCTTTTTCTGTGTCTCTCCACCGGCTTCCTCACCATTTTCCCCATTGCCAGACTCAATAATGGGTGTTACGATAATATTATTTACCCCCACCATCTTGATCTGCTCCAGGATCTCCTGCTGGGCCCCCTTTCCGATGGCCAGCATGGTAATCACCGCAGCCACTCCGAAAATAATACCCAGGGCTGTCAGGATACTTCGCATCTGGTTCGCCATGATCGATTCGATGGCGATTACTATGTCATGGAAATAGCGTCCCATAGTTACCCCCTGGTTCTGCTTGCATTTCCACTTCCCTCTGCTGGCATCTGGATCTGACGCTGCTGACTGGGCTGATTCATCTTCTCCTGCATTTCCAGTCTTCGTTGCTCCTCCTCTGCCTTCCTGCGCTGAATCTCCTCCATCAGCTCCATTCCGTCGTACTTAAAGGATTCTGGATTCGTAGGCTGGGAGAGATAAAGCCGGTCTCCTTTTTTCAGACCCATATCCACCACAATATGATTCTCATTGGATTGGCCCAGCACCACCACCTGCTTTTTACCATCCCGCCTATAGACAAAGGTAAGGCTGTCGTTGGCATGCACTGCTTCCAGGGGAACATACAACACACTGTCAAGGATCTGGGTGATCACCATGTTGCTGGTGGTCATGGAGGGCCTCAGGATGGTGTCCCGCTCATTCAGCTCAATTTTCACCTCAAATACCTTGGCGTCTGTATTGGGCAGCTGCTGGCCAATATTAGCCACCTCGATAACCTCCCCGGTAAACTTCTTCTCAGGGAAGGCATCCACACCGATGTTCACTTGCTGTCCCTTCTTCAACTTGCTGATATCTATCTCGTTCACATAGGTCATGGAGATCATGGTGCTCAGGTCAGGCAAAGTGGCCACAGCCAGGTCCCAGGTATTGATCTCCGTTCCGGCGGTCCGTTTCTGTCCGTTCCAGTCCTTTTTATAAATCACCATCCCGGAAGAGGGCGCCATAATATCGAACTTTTGCAACACGGCAGTCATCTCTTCCTTACTCCTTCTTTCTTTTGCCATATTGATCTCCGCCTCACGCATCTCCGCCTCGGCCTGCTGCACCTTTAACCCATAATTTTTCTTGGCCTGCTCATAGGCTCTGGTGGCCTTTTCCAGTTCAATCTGTGCCTGCCGAATAGTGGCCGGAGGTTCAAACTGACTCTGCTCAAGGGTAATCTCGGCTTCTTCCATGGCAAAATTCAGGTTAATCAACTGATCGCGCAATTCCCTGAGCTGCATGGTGGTATCCAGCCTGGTGCGTTTGTATTCAGATTCCTTCTGTTCCAGGTTGTCCAGGATATCCTTCAATGAATTATCCGCTTCGGAGCGGTCCAGGGTGGCTACCCAGTCTCCTGAATCCACCACGGTGCCTTCCGGGATCAGATCCTGGATCTTCACTCTGTGGATCCTCAGATTTCTGCTTCGAAGCTGCGAGGGCGCCTTTATTTCGGTCTCCCTGATGGCCTGCAATTCGCCAGTTACCATCACAGCAATTTCAAATTGCCCCTGTTCCACCAGGGTCTCCAGTACAACTTCCTTCTCCTTGCCCGAAAGCATGGAGTAAAGCACCAGAGCCACAATCAGGGCGACAGGTATTACTAAGGCAAGTAAGGTTCTTCTTTTCATAATTCTTATGGATCTTATCTAGTTAATCAATTTATTTATGGTCTGCATGGCCTCTCCGGCCAGGCGTTCTGCTTCTTCCATGTTGCCCGCCTCTGCATACAGCCTGATAATTGGTTCTGTATTGGATTTTCGCAGGTGCACCCAGCCTTCTGGCATATCCACTTTAACCCCATCTACTGTATTAATGTCATCATCCGCATGTGCTTTTTCAAAGTCGGCAAGCAGCTGATCTGCATCGGTACCCTCCGGCAGGGTGATTTTATTCTTGGAGATAAAGTAATCCGGATAACATTTACGCAATTCACTGCAATCCATGCCGCTTTCGGCCAGGTGGGTCAGAAACAGGGCGATCCCAACCAGTGCATCTCTGCCGTAATGAAGTTCCGGATAAATGATTCCGCCATTGCCTTCCCCGCCAATCACACAATCGTGCTCCTTCATGGCATTGACCACATTCACCTCTCCCACTGCAGCGGGAAAATAGGACTGTCCATGCCCTTCGGTCACATCCCGCAGGGCCCTGGTGGAAGAGAGATTGGATGCGGTATTTCCAGGAGTTCTGGAAAGGATGTAGTCGGAAATGGCCACCAGGGTATATTCCTCACCAAACATGGAGCCATCTTCACAAACGATGGCCAGTCGGTCCACATCGGGATCCACTACAAATCCAACATCGGCCTTTTCACGTACCATCACTTCGGATATATCAGTCAGGTGTTCAGGAAGGGGCTCGGGATTATGTGGGAAATCGCCTGTGGGATCGCAGTAAAGTTCAATGACATCCTGCACCCCCAGTGCCTTGAGCAACTGCGGTAGAATAATGCCTCCAACTGAATTTACACAATCTATAGCCACCCGGAACTTCTTCAGTTTAATTTTATCTGGTTTGACCAGGTTCAGTTTCAGCACCTGGTCGATGTGTTTGACGTCCATTCCCGTCAGAGGTTTAATGTACCCCAGATTTTTAACGTCCGCATAGCTGTAATCGTTGGCCCGGGCCATCCGAAGAATGACCTCACCATCCTCACCCGATAGAAATTCACCTTTTCCATTCAAGAGCTTCAGAGCATTCCATTGTGCCGGGTTATGACTGGCAGTCAATATAATACCTCCATCGGCACCCACCTCGGTAACAGCCATCTCCACAGTGGGAGTAGTAGCAAATCCCATCAGGTATACATCCACACCCATGGCCGACAGCGTAGCAGAAACCAGCTGCTCCACCATGGGCCCGGAAATACGTGCATCCCGGCCCAGGGCCACCAGGGGTCTGTCCTTCCCCGAATCCTGAATCAACCAGGAAGCGTAAGCTGATGCAAACTGGACGGTATCAATGGGAGTCAGACCTTCGGAAGGCTTCCCTCCGATGGTCCCGCGAATACCTGAAATTGAGATGACTAAACTCATTTTTGTCTGTTTTTTTAACGCTACCAAAGTTAGAATTATTATTCCAAGAATGTAACTTATAAGCTGTATCTTTGTAGCCTTTAACACTATTTAATAATCAGGCCATTGAGCAAAGCAGGAGCACCAAAAAAAGGGAATAAAAGCGCAAGGGGAAAGAGACCTTCATTAACCGGGGAAAGTGGCTCCAGACCATTGGAGGAGCGACGTGGCGGATCAAAGAGTTCGGGTCAGGGTAAATCGTCCCCGCTTACCAGCCGGCCGCACGCAAAAAAAGCTTCCGGGGACCAGGTACGGCTTAATAAATATATTGCTGCCGCAGGCATCTGTTCCCGGCGGGAGGCAGATCAGCTGATCTCGGCCGGACTGATCACTGTAAACGGCAAGTCGGTCACAGAATTGGGATCCAAGGTGAATCCCGGTGATGAAGTGAGATACAATGGGGAGCGTATCCGCACTGAACGCAAGGTATACCTGGTGCTGAACAAACCCAAAGATTACGTAACCACCACCGATGATCCGAAGGAGCGGAAAACAGTGATGTTGCTGATCCGGGATGCCTGCAGCGAACGGGTCTACCCGGTAGGGCGTCTTGACCGGAACACAACCGGGGTGCTGCTCTTTACCAATGACGGCGAGCTGGCAAAAAAAATGACCCATCCCTCGCACAACAAGAAGAAGATCTATCATGTTTTCCTGAACAAGGGAATTTCGGGGACTGATTTGAAAAAACTGGCCGAAGGTGTGACTTTGGAGGATGGCTTTATTCAACCCGATGCCATAAGCTATGTCACCGGTGAGAACAAACGGGAGATTGGACTGGAGATCCATTCGGGGAAAAACCGTATCGTACGGAGAATGTTTGAATCCCTGGACTACAGGGTGGATAAACTGGACAGGGTTTATTTCGGAGGCTTAACAAAGAAGAACCTTCCCAGGGGCAAGTGGAGGATGCTTTCCGAGAAAGAAGTAAGCAGGTTAAAAATGAATGCCTACGAATAGAATGAAGCATAAAGCAGGATATGTCAATATAATCGGTAAGCCCAATGTGGGTAAATCGACCCTGATGAATGCCATGGTTGGTGAAAAACTCTCCATTATCACTTCCAGGGCACAGACCACCAGGCACAGGATCCACGGGATACTGAATACCCCTGATTACCAGGTAATTTTTTCCGATACTCCCGGGATTCTCGATCCCAGCTACAAATTGCAGGAAACCATGCTCAAGGCTGCCCGTTCGGCCCTGGTGGATGCCGATGTGCTGATCTACCTGACGGAAATTGATGAAGAACCTGATCCGGAAGATAAGTTCCTCCAGAAAGTTGCAAAGGCAAAGGTCCCGGTGCTGCTGGTGATCAATAAAATCGATCTAAGTAATCAGGAGAAGGTGCGGACATGCATGGAGCAGTGGGAGGAGATTCTTCCCAAAGCGGAGAAGATTCCAATCTCTGCCCTGAAAAACTTCAATGTGGAATCTATTTTTAACAGGATCCTGGAGCATTTGCCCGAATCACCCCCCTACTATGACAAAGATGCACTGACCGATAAATCGGAGCGCTTCTTCGTTGGAGAAATGATCAGGGAGAAGATTCTGCTGCACTACAAACAGGAAATCCCTTATGCAGTAGAAGTGGAAGTAGAATCGTTTAAAGAAGATGAAAAGCTGATCCGCATCTACGCGCTGATCTATGTGGAACGGGAAAGTCAGAAAGGGATCCTTATTGGAAATGAGGGGAAGGCCCTGAAAAAGGTGGGGAGGGAATCGAGACTGGATATGGAGGCTTTTTTTCAGAAGAAAGTATTTCTTGAACTTCGGGTGAAAGTGAAAAAGGACTGGCGAAACAATGAACGCTTCATCAAAAATTTTGGGTACCATTAAGCAGGCAGGAGTATGGGTAATATCGTAGCCATCGTAGGAAGGCCCAATGTGGGCAAATCCACCTTCTTCAATCGTCTGACCGAAACACGTCAGGCCATCGTGGATGAAGTGAGCGGGGTAACGCGAGACCGGCATTACGGCAAAGTGATCTGGAACGGCCAGGAATTCAGCATTATAGATACAGGCGGATATGTAACCAACTCCGATGATATTTTTGAAGAGGAGATCCGCAAGCAGGTCATACTGGCCATTGAGGAGGCCGATGTGGTGATATTACTGGTGGATGTCATTTCGGGGATCACCGACCTGGATCAGACCATCTCCGGCATGCTCAGGAAGATAAAAAAGCCCGTAATGCTGGTAGTCAACAAAGTAGATAACTCCTCCAGATTGTATGACGCCAGTGTTTTTTACGGACTGGGACTGGGCGATTATTTCGCGGTTTCCTCCATCAACGGAAGCGGAACAGGAGATATGCTGGATCAACTGACCTCCTTGTTTGCTAAGAAGATGGAGGAGGAAGTGGATGAGGTTCCGAAAATAGCTGTAGTAGGGCGTCCCAACGTTGGAAAATCGTCGCTGGTCAATGCACTTATCGGGGAAGAGCGGAACATTGTAACTCCCAGAGCAGGAACCACACGCGACTCGATCCACACCAGGTACAGCAAATTCAATCATGATTTCTACCTGGTGGATACGGCCGGATTGCGGAAGAAAGGCAAGGTGAAAGAGGACCTGGAATTTTACTCGGTGATGCGTTCGGTGCGTGCCATTGAATATGCGGATGTGTGCCTGCTGCTGATTGATGCCACCATCGGGATCGAGGCCCAGGACGTGAATATCTTTCACCTCATTGAGCGCAACAGGAAAGGAGTGGTGGTACTTGTGAACAAATGGGACCTGGTGGACAAGGAGACTCAGACCATAAAACAATTTGAAGAGCGTATTAAAAAACGCCTGGAACCCTTTGTGGATGTCCCGGTTCTCTTTATTTCCGCCCTGACCAAACAACGGATACATAAGGCGCTGGAGCTGGCCATTGAGGTCTTTGAAAACCGGCAGGTCAGGATTCCCACTCCCAGGCTGAACGAAGTGATGCTGAAAGCCATTGAAGAGAACCATCCTCCGGCTGTGAAGGGCAAGTTTATCCGGATCAAGTATGTCACTCAACTGCCCACCCATGCCCCGGCATTTGCCTTTTACTGTAATCTGCCCCAGTACATCCGGGAACCCTATAAACGATACCTGGAAAACCAGTTACGGAAGTATTTTAAATTTACCGGAGTACCCATCCGGATCTTTATGCGAAAAAAATAGGCAGGATTTTTGTAGTATTGTAGTCTGATGAGACCACTTATATCCATTCTGCTTGGTGCCCTGCTCCTGATCATCTCCTGCAACGAGATCGATCCGGTCTACCCGGACGAACCAGTGATTGATTATCAGGGATTCGGGCTATTCATCAGCACGGATGCTCTGGGCAATACGACCCTGATTGGCCAGCTCTCCTTTGATTTCACCGATGGAGACGGGAACATTGGTCTGCTTCCCCTGGTCGACACCACCGACCTGAATGTCCCCGACACAGTCAAATACAATTTCTTCCTGCAGCTGTATGACCTGCAGGGTTATGATTTTATAGAGGTTCCGGAAAAGGATGGAGGTTTTCTTAAGTACAGGATCCCGTACCTGGACAAACAACCCTTAAGCGGAACACTGGACCTGGAGATTTCCTATCCGGTTATCATATACGACACCATCTACTACACCTTTTATATTTACGACAGGGATTACAATCGCAGCAACACGGATACCACCGATGTTATTGTATTAAGCGGTATTGATCTGGATTCCTACTGATCAGATTCTGATCCCCATAAACAACACATCATCAACCTGTTCAAGGTCCTCCTTCCAGAGGAAGAAATTGCTCTTGATGTAGTTGTACTGTTCATCCATGGGCTTGTCGTGAATATCCCTGAGCAGGTTCTTGAGCCTGACCATCTTGAACTTCCGGCCAAGAGGCCCGCCAAACTGATCGGGGTAGCCATCGGAAAACATATAGACAATGTCTCCTTTCTTCAACTGGAACTCCTGATCGATAAAATTCTTATCAATCCTGTCTTCATCCAGCTGTCCGCCGATGGAACTCCGGCTCCCTTTCACGTAGATCTGTTCGCTCCCCGAATAAATGATTACCGGACGCATGGCGGAGCTTATAGTGATTTTATAAGTACGCATATCAACCTCTGCCACAATAATATCCATTCCATCGTTGGAACCACTGGTTTCCACGTTCTGGTTCAATGCTTCTCTGACCTCATTATCCAGGGTGGTAAGTACCTGGGATGGTCTTGTAATACCAGCCCGCAGGCAGATATCCTTAATCAGTGTGGTGCCTATCATGGACATAAATGCCCCGGGAACACCATGACCCGTGGAGTCGGCACAAACCACAATAAACCTGTTCTCATCCACCTGCTCGTACCAGTAGAAGTCGCCCGACACAATATCCCGTGGCTGATAAAAAACGAAGCTGCCCGTAAAGGCATCGTGCAGCTTTTTAATGGACGGCAGGATGCTTGCCTGGATCCGCTGCGCATAGTTCAGGGAGTCGGTGATATCCCTGTTTTTGACCTCAATCTCTTCTTTCTGCTGAACAACTTCGCGTGTTCGTTCATCCAACTGTCGCTGGAGGTATTCCTGAATCGCTTTCTGGTTTCGTTCCCTGATCTTAAATACAACAAAAATAGTGGTCAGCACCAGCATGACAAGCCCGAAAATAAACCACCATGCCTTCCAGATAGGTATCTTGATAGAAATATCCAGGGTCAGTGGCTCCAGGGAGCAGTTTCCGTTCCCATCGCATGCCCGTACCATAAAGGTGTAGTCCCCATCTTCCACACGCCCGTAAGAGGCAAAACCCTGGTCGGATTCGTGGGACCACTCTTCATCATAATTATCCAGTTTATACTGGTAACTTACCTGTTCGGGGTTGTTGAAATTGATGCCTACAAAATCGATCCGGACCCTGTATCTGCCATATTTAAGTCTAATGGCTTCATCGGGCTCATAAGCAACACCTGATATATCAATGGCTTTGATACTCAGCCTCGGAGCCATGGTATCTTCCCGGGCCTGGAAGGCATCATACTGAATCACTCCCCCGGAAGAACCAATAAGCATCTGTCCCCCGATTGTAAGATCCACTGCATTGTTGCGTATATCTGAATTAAAGCCCGATTCCCGGCCATAAACACGCACCTTTCCCCGGCTGGCATTGATTGCACTGATCCCCATCCGGTGTCCTGCCCATATATTCCCCCTGGGATCTGCAGCAATGGCATAGGTGTAATCCGATTTGAGCCCATGATCCGTACCATAATGGATCAGGGTATCACTGTTAAAATCAAATTGAAATACCCCCCTGTCGCTCCCGGCCCATATCACTCCATCCTCACCTTCCACCAGGGTCTTAAACTCCAGTTTTGGTTTGCCGCTGATTAGGAACTGCTTGTCCGAATTGATACTGATCAATCCGGGTGTCAGGGTAGCAATCCAGACCACTCCGCTCCGATCCACCAGAATATCATTGATCTTATTGTGCGGAAGGCCGTTGGCTGTTGTAAGGAAGGTTCGTTCACTGGAAATTGGATTCAGGGTATATACTCCATTGTTGGTGGCCACGTAGAGAAGCTTACCATCGCCATCGATGGCATGCACATTGTTCTCCAGGGAATTTCTTGAAACCACAAGGGGAACGATCCAGGAACTACCGGCCCTTAAACTGTACAACCCTTTTGTCTCTGTCCCGATATAGAGGTTGTGGTCAGCATCTGCATAGAGGGCGCTTACTATATCGTCGGGAAGTCCGTTGGCCCTTCCCAGGTAAGAAATATTTTCATTTCCGCTTCCCCTGACTACGGCGAGCCTTCCCTTGCCCCCAAACCACCGGGTTTCACCATCCACCTCAACTGCACTTACATCGGTACTGGCCTCATCCTCCCATATATTATAAAAGGTAAAAGCCTGGTCCCTCAATACTGCAATACCATCTCCCGGAGTGGAGAACCATTGATTTCCCTCATCATCCACGAAAATCTGATTGATATAGGCATTTGGAAGCCCAATTTCCGTATTGAATAAAAGAGACGGTCCAAGTTTTCCGCTCTCATCCAGGTCAAACCTGTAAATCCCTTCGCTAAGACTGTTAACCCAGACCCTTCTTTCTCCATCAAAAACAATGGAAGAAATGCTGGCATATTCAATTCCTTTTCCCTGTCCTAATTTTTCGACCTCGAAGCCTTCCGGATCATAGCCGCTACCCATGATCCTAAACATTCCTTCATCCTTCGTACCTGCCCAGTATTCATTCTCCTGATTGGAACTTACCAGTTCCTGTACTCCCAGGTACTGAAGACTGGAGAGGTCCCCGGTATGTATATACGTTCCCAGATCCTCATCAAACCTGAAAATGCTAAGTCCAAAAGATGTAGCCACCAACAGATTGTTGTCCGGGGTAATCAGAAAATCGTACAGCGTCTTATCTGCAAAGGGATCATCCGAATTTTCCGGATCCCGCTCACGAATGATGTTCAGATTCTTGTCAATCACCAGCAGGCCACTCTGCTGACAAAGAACCAGGATGTTACCGGACTTATCTTCCCGGATGGCAGTAATTTTTGAACGATGGTTGTCACTGGGCACCACAAGACGAAAGGCTTCATCCTGGTAAACCGACACCAGGCCATTCTCATGGCCAAACCACAATTGCCCTTTCGAATCCAGCAGGCTGACATGTGCTATGCTGGTGGGAATAGAATCTCCTTTGAATTCATTCTCGAATACTTTGCCATCAAACCTGCATAAACCATCCCCGGTCCCGATCCATAAAAATCCCTGCTGGTCCTGATTGATGGTGTAGGTAAATTTGTTAAACATCCCTTCATCCAGCCCGTAATCGGAAAACTGATAGGTCTGGGACAACCCGGCAATGGGAAACAAAAAGATGAAAAAGAGAAGCGGTAATCTTTTCACATATAATATATTAGTTCATATTACTCAATGGGTATAAACTCCACTTCACCCTTGTATTTGGGTACGCCCCCAATGGGAATGGTAAAAAATCGCAAGGCATCACCAAACTGGTTCCTCACATTGACCACCACATTGTTGTTCCTTACCAGGGATTTAGATTTTACAAAGCGGAAGTCCATGGAGGTCTTTACCTCCTCATCCTGCACCCTCAGTTCATCTCGGGCCCAAACGTCTTCTCCGGAAATCTCCACCTCCCTGCCCTGCCTGGCAACCGAAATTACTACAATACTCCCGTCCCAGTCCCAGTCGAAGTTCCGGATTTGAACCGAGACAGTCCCGTCTTCAATATAAGGATAAATATGGGCAACTTCCTCCACTTCGTTGTGCATTCTGAAGGAGTATTCATAGGCAAAGGCATTGGCATCCTCAATGGGACGGTTCTCTGTGTCACTGGTACTCAAATAATAGCGGTACATATTGCCATCATCGCCAGAAACTCCCTCGCAGATGACTTTGAAAATATAACTGTCAAACTCCTCAGCATACTCTCCCTGGGCCGGATTGAACGGACCGAAGGAGAACCACTTGTTATCGTACCTGGGATTCTCTGCAAAGGCACGGGTGTCCAACAGGGTACCGCTTTTATAGTTGCCTACCGGACTGGTCTCCTGCGCAGCGGGATCAGACCAGTTACCGGCTCCTCCATATACCTCATAAACACAACGCGTATTAAATTCAGTGGGAGAAAGTTCATCAATTTCTCCTCCCGTATCGGGATCGAAAACCCGGATAAAAAAGGGCTGATCATAGTCTTTGGGAATCTGGAAGAAAAATGTCTGAGAAAAATCATCATCCCCCCAATCCGTATCTCCTTCCCTTCCGAAAGTCATCAGATAAGGGATATTCTCCTCCACGTTTGGCACGGGTTGAGAAAATCCTAGAGTGCAGATTATCAATAGTATAAAAGTGTATAATAGTCGGCTTATTGTTCTCATAATTCAATATTTATTAAAAATATGCAAAATCCGTGCAACTTTGACCAAGAGTTATCAAACTTCATTATACGGAGAAACGAAAAGGAAGGTTTGCTATTGTCCGGGTCGGATAACCATTACGTATTTAAAATTCGATCGCATTTCCGGAGTATCCCGGCGATTTTGCTGCCGTTCCTGCACACCCAGCGTAACCCGGTACCTCCCGGGATACAAATAGGTATGTATGGTCTGCTTGCCCTGTCCGAAGCTGCCATCACCATAATCCCAGATGTAGGAATAATCATCAAAACCAGGCAGGTAGGTCTGGGTACCGTCAAATTCCACCGGGGTGCCGGCCGTGATGGTATCCGGACAGATAATGACCGCCTGCTCCTTCATCCGGATGGTCAGCGATTTGACGGTTTCCGGTTCGAGCAAGGTGTCCAGCTGCAGATCAAATACATGTAACTCACAGCGATAGACACCCGTATCGGGAAACTCATAAATAATTTCGTGTCCGGGAATCTCAAGGGTATCGTTGATTACCCAGGAGTATCTGAACAGATTGGTATCGACGGTATCCAGTTTTCGATCCAGAATCTGGTATCTATAAACCGTCTTCTTAATGGGTTCAGGTGCCACGAATTCCGGAATATCGGTTTCGATATTGAAAATCTCTTTGGACCGGCTCCGCCGGTTGCTGGTCAGGAGGCCCTCCTTAAAATCCTCACGGAACCAGAGCTGGTATTCATCAGACAGGCTGTTGATGGGAGTGCTCAGCTTGATGGCTTCAAACCAGGCTCCACCCATAAATGCGGTTTCAAACAGGTCATAGCCTGCTTTGTTGTCATCTCTGCCGTCGGAAGAGAAGTAAAGCTTGCCACTGGGGTGAATAAATGGATAGAGTTCATTCCCCTCGCTGTTCACCTGTGGCCCCAGGTTTTCAGGAGTGGACCAGACATCGCCCCTGAGTTTCGAGCGATAGATATCAAATCCCCCCAGGCCATCATCAAGATTCGCTGAAAAATAGAGCGTTCTGCCATCCTCTGAAAGGCTGGGTGAAAAGAGCCAGGCATCCGGACTATTAAACTCAAACGCCCGCTCGTTTACCCACTCTCCGGCTTCATTCCGTTCCGCAAAATAAAGTCCCAGGGGATCCACCCGGCTGCCCGCCGATGGGCGCTGCTGGCAAAATACCATGGTATTAAAATCTCCCGAAAAAGAGACAGGCCCTTCGTGTTTCTGGCTTACCAGCTCCTCTCTGAAAGGCTTCTTTTGTCCGTTCTTCCCCAGGTAAAATATGGTAAAGAGCCTGCGGCCCTGGGCATCGGTGGGACTGCTGGCACCCACGCTGGTGGATTCAGTAATATATACGATCCCTCCGTCCTCATATGGAATGGCGGCGGCCTCATTCAGCCCGGTGGAGATCCGATTGTGCTTGACTACTTTGTAGTAATCCTGGCCTG